>NZ_JBFBAD010000205.1:0-13186 GCF_040682075.1 Actinoplanes sp. NPDC051411
CCCCATGCAGGCTTCCGGCCCCATGCAGGCTTCCGGCCCCATGCAGGCTTCCGGCCCCATGCAGGCTTCCGGCCCCATGCCGGCCGAGGGGGCGCCGGTTCCGCGCCCAGGCCAGCCCGGCTTCCCGTCCGGCGGCCCTGGCCCGGGTCCGGGTCCGGGTCAACGCGGTTTCTCTTCTGGCGGCCCAGCTCAATCGGGTCCCGGGCAGCCGGGTTTCCCGCCCGGCGGCCCGGACCAAGCGGGTTTCGCATCTGGTGGGCGGGGCCAATCGGGGCCGGGGCAGCCGGGTTTTCCGCCTGGCCAAGCCGGACCGGACAAATCGGGTTTCGCTCCCGGTGGGCGGGGCCAATCGGGGCCGGACAAATCGGGTTTCGCTCCCGGCGGGGCGGCCCAATCAGGGCCAGCCCAACCGGGTTTTCCTTCCGGTGGGCGGGGCCAATCGGGTTTTCCTCCCGGTGCTCCGGGTCAGGACGGCAACGGGCCGGGCGGGCGAGCCATCCCGGGGCAAGGCTCGCGCGCGGGTGGGCAGCATGACCAGACCGCCGGGGCGTACGCGGCTGCTCCGCCGCCGGCGCCCGGACGGTACGCGGGCGAGCCCGGCCAGGGCCGCCGCCAGATGGACAATCCCGGGCCGAACGTGCCCGCCTCCGGCAACGCGCCGGGCGTGCCGGCCTCGGGCAACGCGCCCGCACTTCCGCCCGCCACCGGCGGTGCCGCCGGGTTCGGTGGCTCGCCGGCTCCCGGCATGCCGCCTGCTCCGGGTCCGCAAGCGAGCCCGTCCTCACGGCCGGTTTCGCCCGGTGGCCCCACTCGCGGGCGCGATCGCTTCCGGGCACCCGAGCAGGGCGGCGGCCCTCGGCCGCAGAGCCCGGCTCCCGGGCCGCCGGGACGGCCGGGCACGCTCGGCGACGTGCCGGGTGGCGGCACCGGGCCCATGCCGGGTAGCGCAGGTTCCGGACCGGGCGGCCAGCCCGGCCCCGGTCCGATGCCGGGCCGCGGTGGCGGAAATCTGCCGGGAGACGTTTCCGGTCCGTTGCCGGGCCGGGCGGGCGTCGGAATGCCGGGCGGCACCGGGCCGGTGTCCGGTGGTCCCGGGCGCTTCGGCGGGCCGGGCGCCGGGGACGAGAACACGGGGCGGCACGGCGTCGCCAACGGTGAGAGCACCGGACGGCACGGCACCGCCGATGACGGGCGGGGCCCGGGCGGACGCCGTGGTCGCCGCGGCAACCGCGACGGTGACGAGGCCACGGGCGGCTTCGGACCGAGCGGGCCCGACGGCAGCTCGCCGGACTTCGGACCGGCCGGTGGCCAGCGCGGTCGTGGTGTTCCGCCGCAGGACGGTTCCGGCGCCGAGGGCTTCCGTGGTGGGCCGGGCCCGGCCGCGCGGGCGTCCGCCCCGGTGATGCCGCCGGTGGTGCCGGGGCGGCAGGGCATTCGCACGCCGGCCGTACCGGGTCGGGCCGGGGCCATGGCCGACGGCCCGGGCGGGCAGAGCCGCCGTCAGGGGCCGCGCGGTGGCCAGCCGGCCCGCGGGGGCGCCCCCGGCCAGGGTCCGCGCCAGCTCGGTCCGAATCAGCCGGGCCCGAATCAGCCCGGTCCGAATCAGCCCGGTCCGAATCAGCCCGGTCCGAATCAGCCCGGCACCGGTGCCGTGCGCACCGGGCCGATGCAGCGCGGTCAGGGTCCGGGCCAGCCGCCTCCCGGCGATGCCCCGGGCCAGCCGTCCTCGGGTGCGCCGTTCGGCGGGCCGCGGGACGAGGCTCCGGGCCAGCACAGCCGGCCGTTCGCACCGCCCCGCGCGGATGCTCCGGGCCAGCACAGTCAGCCACTGCCCGCGAGGCCGTCCTCCGGTGCGCCCCGCGGCGGGGCTCCCGGCCAGCACAGCCAGCCTCTCAACGGCCCGCGGGACGAGGGCCAGCACAGCCAGCGGTTGCCGGGCCGCCCCGCGTCGGGGGCGCCGTTCGGCGAGGGGCTTCCGACGCGTCCGGCGTCGGGTGCGCCCTTCGACGACGAGGCCTCCGGTCAGCACAGCCAGCGGTTGCCGGGGCGTCCCGCGTCCGGAGCACCGTACGGCGATGCGCCCGGCCAGCACAGCCAACCTCTGCCGACTCGGCCGTCCTCCGGGGCGCCCTTCGGCGGCCTGCGGGACGAGCCCTCGGGCCGGCACGGCCAAGCCACGCCGACGCGGCCGGCCTCGGGTGCGCCGTTCGGTGGCTCGCGGGATGAGGGTCAGCACAGTCAGCGGCTTCCGGGGCGTCCGGCGTCGGGCGATGGTCCGGGCCAGCACAGCCAGCCGTTGCCGGGACGTCCCTCGTCGGGTGCGCCGTTCGGAGAGTCGAGCGGGCAGCACAGCCGGGCCCTGCCGGAAGAGAGCAGCGGCCGGCACAGTCAGCCGGCGCCCGGTGGGCAGGGTGGTCAGCACAGCCAGGCCGGCGACTCGGCCGGGCCGGGCAGCCCGCCGCGGGGAGCCGCGCGTCCGGCCGGTGCCGCGCGGAGCGCGCCGGCGCCGCGGGCCAGTGGCTCGACCGTGCCCGGTTCGCGGGGCACCGGGGCGATTCCGCGGGGTGCGGCCGGGGCCGCGGGTGCGGCCGGGGCCGCGGGTGCCGCGGCGGCCGGCCGGCGCGCCGTCGATCCGACCTCACCGGCCGGGCGGAGCCGTCCCGGCGATCCGAACTCTTCCGGTGCCATGGGCGCCGCTCGTGGTGGGGTCGACCCGAACGCGCCCGGCGGCGCCCTGAACGGACAAGGTCCCGACGGCCCCGGCCCGCGCGGTCGAGGTCCGCGCGGAGGCGGCAACGGCCCGATGGGCGCCGGGGCGGCCGGTCGCGGTTCGGCTCGTCCGGGCGGCGCGGCTTCGGCCGGTGGTGGGCCGGCTGGTTCGGCCTCGGCCGATGCGAATTCCCCCGGGACCGGACCGCTCGGTCGTGGGCCTGGAGCGGCCCGGCCGGCGGGTAGTGCCTCCGTCGGTGCGGCAGGTGTCGATCCCGCCGACCTGAACGCGCCCGGCACCGGGCCGATGGGCCGTGCCCCGGGCCGTCCGGCGGGTGCCGCCTCGGTCGGAGCGGCGGCGGTCGACGCCGCCAGTTCGGGGCCGATCGGTTCGCCCGGACGTGACGGCCCGCAAGGCCGGGGCGCTTCCGGTTCGGCCCGTCCGGCGGGTGCTGCTCCGGTCGGAGCGCCCGGCCGCGGTGGGCCCGATATGACATCCCCGGGGACCGGTCCGCAGGGGCGCGGCGCCGCCGGTCTGGCCCGTCCGGTCGGCGCGGCGTCTGTCGGCGCGGGTCCGGCCGGGGCTGATGTGGCGTCGCCGGGCACTGGTCCGTTGGGTCGTGGTGCGGCTCGTCCGGCCGGCTCGGCTTCCGGCGGAGCCGGCTCAATGGGGCCGGGCGGGACTGACCTCGCGTCGCCGGGAACGGGCCCGCTGGGGCGTGGCGTGACCGGTGCGGCGCGTCCGATCGGAGCGGCCTCGGTGGGGGCGGCCTCGGTGGGGGCGGCCTCAGTCGGAGCGGCCTCAGTCGGAGCGGCCTCGGTTGGTGGACGGGCCTCGGTCGGGGGCGACCTCGACGGTGACGAGCGGCTCGGTGACGGCTCTCTGGGCGTACCGTCGCAAGCGAAGCCGGCGCAAGCCGGCGCCCGGCCTCCGGTGCCCGGCCCTGGGGAGACCCTCGGGGGTTTGAAGGGTGCCCGGACCGAGCTGCGCAACCAGATGCGGAGTCGGCGGCGTCTTCGGATGGTGACCTTGATCTCCCTGGCCGCGATCGTGCTGATCGTGTTGCCGGTGTTCTTCGGGCTGCGGTCGGCCGGGCGTGATCCGGTCTTCACCTCGCTCGACTCGCTCGACGTGCCGTCGTGGGCGCAGACCCGGGTCGAGGACCGCAGCAGCGGCAGCCAGTGGTGCTTCATCGACTGCCGGTTCCGGGAGCGGACCGCCGACTCGGCGAAGCCGTTGAAGGAGACCACCGCGGCCTACGACCAGGCGCTGAAGTCGAGCGGCTGGCAGCCGTGGAGGGTGGCCGAGTGCCCGGAGCAGCCGATCGACCCGGCGTCCGGCACCTACAGCTGCTGGAAGCGGGACGAGTTCACACTGGACTTGCAGGTCAGCCTGCCGGACTGCGCGGTTGACGCGCTCGCCGCGCAGGATCCGGCGGCGTTGCCGTCGACGGCCGTGGCGCCGACCGAGGATCCGAAGAAGTGCGTCGGGTCCACGGTGAGCATGAAGGTGCAGAACGCGATCACCGACACCCGGGGTAAGAAGGAACCGAAGCAGAGCCCGGACCTCATCGGCGAGACGCCGGATCCGACGTTCTCCGACGATCCACTTCTCGGTACGCCGACACCGAAGGCGTCCTGAAGCGCGTCGTGGTCACGGACGGTAGGGTCTGCACGTTGTCCCGCCGTAACCGTTGACCGCAGTGAAGAGGAGACGCGCTAGATGGACGCCGGAGAAGTCGCAGGTCTGATCGCGGCGATCGCATTCGCCGTTCTCGTGATTCTGCTGGCCGTGCCGATCCTCAAGTTGGCCGGCACCGTGGGTGCAGCCACCCGGGCGATCAACGATCTCAACGAACGCACCGGCCCGCTGCTGGCCGACGTGGACGAGACGGTGAAGAACGTGAATGTCGCCCTCGGCCAGGTGCAGGTCTCTTTGGACGGTGTCAACCTGCAGCTCGCCAAGGTCGACACGATCACCGAGCACGCGGCCCACGTGACCGCGAACGTCGCCAACCTGTCGACCGTCGTGTCGGCCGCCGCGGCGAACCCGTTGATCAAGGTGGCCTCGTTCGGGTACGGCCTGCGCAAGGCCTCCCGGGCCCGCCGCCGCGCCGACGAGGAGCGCGAGGTGCGCGACACCATGAAGCAGCGCCGTAAGGCGGCCCGCTCGTGAGGCGCCTGCTGTGGCTCGGCGTCGGCCTGGCCGTCGGCGCCCTCGTCGTTCGCAAACTCACTCAGAAGGCGAACGAATTCACCCCGACGGGCATCGCCACCTCGCTGTCGCAGTCTGCTGGCGGCCTGGTCGAGTCGGTGCGTAGCTTCGTGGATGACGTCCGCGACGGCATGACCGAGCGGGAGCAGCAGATTCACGAAGCGTTCGAGGCCGGCGAGCTTTATGAAGACGAGCCTCAGGAAGGGAACCGATGAAGACGGCGGAGATCAAGCGGCGCTTTCTGGCGCATTTCGAGGCCAACGGGCACACGGTCGTGCCGAGTGCCCCGCTGCCGGCCATCGACGACCCCAACCTGCTGTTCATCAACGCCGGCATGGTGCAGTTCGTGCCCTACTTCCTGGGCCAGCGCACCCCGCCGTTCCCGCGCGCGGCCAGCGTGCAGAAGTGCATCCGCACACCCGACATCGAAGAGGTCGGCAAGACCAGCCGGCACGGCACGTTCTTCCAGATGAACGGCAATTTCTCGTTCGGCGACTACTTCAAGGAGGGCGCGGTCAAGCTCGCCTGGGAGCTGTCGACGAAGTCGATGGCCGACGGCGGTTTCGGGCTCGACCCGGCGCGCATCTGGCCGACCGTCTACCTCGACGACGACGAGGCGTTCGAGCTGTGGCGCAAGATCGGCGTGCCGGCCGAGCACATCGTGCGGCGGGGCAAGAAGGACAACTACTGGTCGATGGGCATCCCCGGGCCGGCCGGCCCGTGCTCGGAGCTCTTCTACGACCGTGGCCCGCAGTACGGCAAGGACGGCGGCCCCGAGGTCGACGAGGACCGGTTCATGGAGTACTGGAACCTCGTCTTCATGACCTACGAGATCACCGATGTGAAGTCGAAGGAGGACTTCACGATCGTCGGTGACCTGCCGGCCAAGAACATCGACACCGGCATGGGCCTGGAGCGCATCGCGTCGATCCTGCAGGGCGTCGACAACCTGTACGAGATCGACGAGGTCCGCCCGATCCTGGCCCGCGCGGCCGAGATGACCGGCAAGGTCTACGGCGCGCACTCCGGTCACGTCGCGGGTGAGTCCCACCCCGATGACGTACGCCTGAGGGTGATCGCCGACCACGTACGCACCGCGCTGATGCTGATCGGCGACGGTGTGACGCCGAGCAACGAGGGCCGCGGCTACGTGCTCCGGCGCATCATGCGCCGGGCGATCCGGTCGATCCGCCTGCTCGGCTGGCAGGCGCCGGCGCTACCCGAGCTGCTGCCGGTGGCGCGGGACTGCATGGCGCCGTCATATCCCGAGCTGGCCGAGGAGTTCGGGCGGATCTCGACCTACGCGTACGCGGAGGAGGACGCGTTCCTCTCGACGCTGAAGGCGGGCACGACGATCCTCGACGTGGCGATCGACGAGACGCGCAAAACGGGCGGGAAGCAACTGACCGGCGCGCAGGCCTTCCAGCTGCACGACACGTACGGCTTCCCGATCGACCTGACCCTCGAGATCGCCTCCGAGCAGGGCCTGGAGGTCGACCAGGAGGGCTTCCGCCGCCTGATGTCGGAGCAGCGGACCCGCGCCAAGGCGGACGCGAAGGCGCGCAAGACCGGGCATGCCGATTTGTCGGCGTACCGCACGGTGCTCGACAACGGCGGCCCGGTCGAGTTCACGGGCTACCAGGAGGTCAGCCGGGAGACTCGCGTCCGGGCGCTGCTGGGCGATGGCGGGCAGAAAGCAGTCGCCGGCGAGGGCGACTACGTCGAACTCGTGCTCGACTCCACTCCGTTCTATGCCGAGGGCGGTGGCCAGCAGGCCGACTCGGGCCTGATCAGCGTCGGTGCGGGCCGGGTCGAGGTGGTCGACGTGCAGCAGCCGCTGCCCGGCCTGATCGTGCACAAGGCGCGCGTCGTGCAGGGCGAGGTGCGGGCGGGGGAGACCGGTTACGCCGAGATCGACGTGACCCGGCGCAAGGCGATCTCGCGGTCGCACACCGCGACCCACCTGATCCACCAGACGATGCGGCATTTCCTCGGCGAGTCGGCGACCCAGGCCGGTTCCTTGAACGCGCCGGGCCGGCTGCGGTTCGACTTCAACACCCCGGGGGCCGTCTCGCCGGTGGTGCTGAACGACGTCGAGCAGCAGGTCAACGAAGTGCTCCTGCGCGACCTCGAGGTTCACGCGTTCATCACCTCCCAGGAGGAAGCGCGCCGGCTGGGCGCGATGGCGCTGTTCGGGGAGAAGTACGGCGATGAGGTCCGTGTGATTGAAGTCGGCGACTATGCGCGTGAATTGTGCGGTGGCACACATGTGGCGCGGTCGGGTCAGCTGGGGCTGGTGAAGATCCTCAACGAGCAGTCGATCGGCTCGGGCGTCCGCCGGGTCGAGGCGCTGGTGGGCATCGACGCGTTCGGTTTCCTGGCCAAGGAGCATCTGCTGGTCAGCCGCCTGGCGGAGCTGTTCCGGGTGCCCGGTGACCAGGTCGCCGACCGGGTCGAGCAGACGGTCACCGCGCTGCGTGACGCCGAGAAGGAGCTGGAGAAGCTGCGCGCCCAGATGGTGCTCGGCGGGGCGGCGGCGATCGCGGCCCAGGCCAAGGATCTGCGCGGCGTGGCTTTTGTGGGGACCGAGGCGCCGGAGGGCGCGGCGGGCAACGACGTGCGTACCCTTGCGCAGGAGATCCGGGGCAAGATCGACTCTGCCCGTCCGGCGGTGGTGACGGTCGCGGCCCGGGCCAACGGCAAGGCGTCGCTGATCGTCGCGATCAACGCGGCGGCCAGGAGCAAGGGCCTGTCGGCGGCCGATCTGGTCAAGGGTGCGCTCTCCGGGCGGGGCGGCGGTAACGCCGATCTGGCCCAGGGTGGTGGCGTCCCGGCTGACCAGGTTCCGGCTCTGCTGGCGGCGGTGGAGAAGGCGGTGGGGGACACCGGAGAATAGGTCCCGTCTTTGGGCCGTTTAGGGCGGCGGGCGGGGCGGTTGGATGGGGAGGGTGACCGCTTGAGTGCGCTGTCGCGGGGTAGGCGGCTGGGCGTCGATGTCGGTAAGGTGCGCGTCGGGGTCGCCATAAGCGACCCTGACGGGATCCTGGCCACCCCCCTGGTCACGTTGTCCCGTGACATGGGTGCGGCAGTGGATGCCGTGCCCAGCGATATAGCCGAGCTCGTCCGCCTGGTGGGGGAACACGAGGCGGTGCAGATCGTGGTCGGGCTCCCGGTGCGGCTCAACGGCGCCGAGGGTCCTGCCGCCATAGACATTCGTGCGTACGCTGGGCGACTGGCGGAAGCGGTCGGCGAGGTGCCGATCGCCCTGGCGGACGAAAGGATGTCGACCGTGGTCGCGACCCGTAGGCTTGCCGAACGTGGCGTCCGAGGGAGACGGCAACGAGCGGTCGTCGACCAGGCGGCCGCAGTGGAGATCCTGCAGAGCTGGCTGGACGCGCAGCGGAGGCAGAGATGATCGACGAGCTGGACTTGGCGTTCGACGAGCACGCCGAACGCGGCCGACCCCGCCACCGGCGGGGTAGCCGCGGTGGGAAGAAGAGCTCAGGTAAGTCAGCTGTTGCCTTTTTGATGGCTTTCATCCTGTTGGCGGTGCTCGGCGGCGGCGCCTACTTCGGCTACAACAAGGTCAAGGGCTTCTTCACGGCCGCCGACTACGACGGCGCGGGCACCGGCCCGGTCCAGGTGACGGTCGCCCCGGGCTCGACGCTGACCGACATCGGCAACACGCTGGTCGACGCGGACGTCATCAAGAGCACCAAGGCGTTCACCAACGCGGCCGAGAAAGACCCGCGCAGCAAGAACATCCAGAACGGGACGTACAACCTGAAGAAGCAGATGTCGGCCAAGAACGCCATGGCCGCGCTGCTCGACCCGAAGAACCGGGTCACCTCCGGGGTGACGATCCCCGAGGGCTCGACCACGATGCAGATCTATGCGCTGCTCTCCAAGGCCACCAAGATCCCGGTCAAGGATTTCCAGGCGGCGGCCAAGGATCCGGGCGCGCTGGGCGTGCAGTCCTGGTGGTTCAACCGGCGCGACCACAAGGCGGCCCAGAAGTCGATCGAGGGCTTCCTGTTCCCGGACACCTACGAGTTCGATCCCAAGATGACCGCGGATCAGATCCTCAAGACGATGGTCGACCGGTTCAACACCCAGGTGGGTGACCTCGGCTTCGTCGACAAGGTGCAGAGCACGCTGGCCGTGTCGCCGTTCGAGGGGCTCATCGTGGCCTCGCTGACCCAGGCCGAGTCGGGCACCAACGCCGACATGCCGAAGATCGCCCGGGTGGCGTACAACCGGGCCTACAAGAACCACATGCCGTTGCAGTTCGACACCACCGCCAACTACTGGATCCAGCTCAACGGCGGCAAGGCGAAGTTCTCCGGCAAGCTGACCGGCAGCGAGCTCGACGACCCGAAGAACCCGTACAACACGGTCAGCAAGCTGGGCCTGCCGCCCGGCCCGATCAACAACCCGGGCAAGTCGGCGCTCCAGGGCGCGATGAGCCCGGCGGCCGGCCCGTGGCTCTACTTCGTGGTGATCGACAAGGCGGGCAACTCGGCCTTCGCGACGACGAACGACGAGCACAACGCGAATGTTCAGAAGGCATGCCACAACGGCATCCCCCTCTGCTGACGCCCTACAGTGGCCCGGTGCAGAACAACCAGCACCGGGCCGCTGTCTGTGGAAAACCGATCGGGCACTCGCTCTCGCCGGTGATCCACAATGCCGGTTTCGCGGCCGCCGGGCTCACCGGCTGGGATTACACCGCGTTCGAGTGCGCCGAGACCGAACTGTCCGACCTGGTCGCGAGCCTGGGCCCGGAGTGGGCCGGGCTGTCGCTGACCATGCCGCTCAAGGAGGCCGGGCTCCGGCTGGCGGCCGAGGCGTCGGCGACCGCTAGCGCGGCCGGCGCGGCGAACACGCTGCTGAGAAGGCCGGACGGCGCTTGGCGCGCCGACAACACCGACGTGGCGGGCATGGTCCGGGTGTTACGGCAGGCGGGCCTCGATTTCCGTACGCCGCGGATATCCGTTCTCGGCGGTGGGGGCACGGCGCGGGCCGCTCTCGTCGCCGCCGCCGAACTCGGCGCCGAGGCCGTCACGCTGGTGACCCGGCGGCCGGCGGCGCGCGACCAACTGGCCCCGGTCGCCGACCAGCTCGGGCTGCGACTGGTGGGACACGACTGGCCCGACGCGGTGGCCGCCTTCGACGCCGACGCGGTGATCTCGACCGTACCGAAAGGCGCCGCCGACCACCTGGCCGGCGCGATCGCCTGGCGACCGGGAACCGTGCTCTTCGACGCCCTTTACGACCCGTGGCCGACGCCCCTGGCCGCGGACGCGCTCGCCCACGGCAACCCGGTCGTCTCCGGGCTCGACCTGCTGCTCGCCCAGGCGCTGGGTCAGTTCGAGCAGTTCACCGGCGTACACCCGGCGCCGGAGGCCGCGATGCGCGCGGCCCTCGCGGCCGTGGCCGGGAAAAGCTGACTGTCCGCCACTCGGGACGCGGGCGACCGGCAGCCGGGACGCCGTGCCAGACTGGGACCCGTGTTGCGCTGGCTTACCGCAGGTGAATCGCATGGACCCGCTCTCGTCGCGATGATCGAGGGGGTGCCGGCCGGGGTCGAGGTGACGACCACCGAGATCTCCCGTGATCTCGCCCGGCGCCGGCTCGGCTACGGTCGCGGCGCCCGGATGTCGTTCGAGCAGGACGTGATCGAGGTGATCGGCGGCCTGCGGCACGGCGTGACCCTGGGCAGCCCGGTCGCGATCCGCGTCGGCAACTCGGAGTGGCCCAAGTGGGAGACCGTGATGGCGGCCGACCCGGTCGATCCGGCGGAGTTGGAGAAGCAGGCCCGCAACGCTCCGCTGACCCGCCCCCGCCCGGGCCACGCCGACCTGGCCGGCATGCAGAAATACGGGCACACCGACGCCCGGCCGATCCTCGAACGGGCCAGCGCGCGTGAGACCGCGGCCCGGGTCGCCGTCGGCGCGGTCGCGAAGGCCCTGGTCAAGCAGGCCCTCGGCATCGAGATCGTCTCGCATGTGATCGAGTTGGGCTCGGTGACCGCCAAGTCGGGTCTGATCCCGACCCCCGACGACTTCGACCGCATCGACCAGGATCCGCTGCGCTGCCTCGACCCCGACGCCAGCGCCCGCATGGTCGCCGAGGTCGACGCGGCCAAGAAGGACGCCGACACGCTCGGCGGCATCGTCGAGGTGCTGGCCTACCACGTTCCTCCCGGCCTCGGCTCCCACGTGCAGTGGGACCGCAAACTCGACGGCCGCCTGGCCGCCGCGCTGATGTCGATCCAGTCGGTCAAGGGCGTCGAGATCGGCGACGGGTTCACCCAGGCCCGGTCGCGCGGCTCGGTCGCCCACGACGAGATCATCCCGACGGCCGACGGCGTCCGCCGCATCACCGACCGGGCCGGCGGGCTCGAGGGCGGCATCACCAACGGCGAGCCGCTGCGGGTGCGGGCCGCGCTGAAGCCGATCTCGTCGCTCAACCGGGCCCTCCAGACGATCGACGTGACCACCGGCGAGCCGGCCACCGCGATCAACCAGCGCTCCGACGTCTGCGCGGTCCCGGCCGGCGCGGTCGTCGCCGAGGCGATGGTCGCGCTGGTGCTCGCCGAGGCGGCGGTCGAGAAATTCGGCGGCGACTCGGTCGCCGAGATCCGCCGCAACCTCACCGGCTACCTCGACAACCTGGTGATCCGCTGATGGCCCCGGTGGTGGTCTTCGTCGGCACGATGGGCGCCGGCAAGACCTCGATCGGACAGGCGGTCGCCCGGCTCCTCGGCGTGCCGTTCGCCGACGTCGACGCGATCATCGAAGAGCGGGCCGGCAAGCCGATCCCGGAAATCTTCTTCGACGACGGCGAAGACGCGTTCCGCGCTCTGGAACGCTCAGCGGTCGCGTCGTCCCTGACGAGCTTCGACGGTGTCCTGGCCCTCGGCGGGGGCGCGATCATGCACGAGGGCACGCGTGAGCTGCTGGCCGCGCACACCGTGGTCTGGCTGTCGGTCGAGCTCAGCGACGCGGTGAAGCGGGTCGGCCTCGGCGCCGGGCGCCCAATGATCTCGATCAACCCGCGGGCGACCATGAAATACCTGCTCGACCAGCGCAAACCGCTCTACGCCTCGGTCGCCACCCACACCGTCGCGACCGACGGACGCGAGATCGACGACATAGCCGCCGAGGTGGTTACGCTCCTCAAGTAGGTGTTGACTAGGCAGCATGTCTCGAGCGGTTCGTTTTGATCAGTACGGCGACGTGGACGTCCTGCGGGTCGAGGACGTCGAGAAGCCCCAGCCGGCGGCCGACCAGGTTCTGGTCGAGGTCGTCGCGGCCGGCATCAACCCCGGCGAGATCTCCATCCGCAGCGGCCTGATGCACCAGATGTGGCCGTCGACGTTCCCGTCCGGCCAGGGCAGCGACTTCGCGGGCCGGGTCGTCGAGGTCGGCCCGTCGGTCACCGGGTTCGCGATCGGCGACGAGGTGGTCGGCTGGTCCGACTGGCGCTCCTCGCACGCCGAATACGTGGCCGTCCCGGCCGACCACCTCACCCACAAGCCGCTGGCCCTCGACTGGATCCGCGCCGGCGGCCTGTTCGTCGTCGGCGTCACCGCGTTCGCGGCCGTCCGCGCCGTCGAACCCCAGGCCGGCGAGACCGTCGTGGTCAGCGGCGCGGCGGGCGGCGTCGGCTCGCTCACCGTCCAGCTGGCCCGCAACGCCGGCGCCCACGTGATCGGCATCGCGAGCGAGGGCAACGCGGACTGGTTGCGCTCGGTCGGGGTCACCCCGGTCGCCTACGGCGAAGGGCTGGAGGGCAGGTTGCGCCAGGCGGCGCCCTCCGGCATCGACGCCTTCATCGACACGCACGGCGGTGGCTACGTCGAGCTGGCCGTCAACCTGAAGGTCGACCCGGCCCGCATCGACACCGTGATCGACTGGGCTGCGGCCGAGAAGTACGGGGTGAAGACCGAGGGCAGCTCGGCTGCCAGCGACGCCGAGTCGTTGGCCTTCATGGCGTCGGAAGTCGCGTGGGGCCGCATCTCCCTGCCGATTGCGGCGGTCTATCCGCTGGAGGCGGTTCGGGAGGCCTATACCGAGTTGGCGGCTCGTCATACTCGCGGCAAGATCGTGCTGTCGATGGAGCTGGCGCCTGGTGCTGGTCGTCAATCCGCCGGCTGAATCTGTCGTCCGGGGCGGTGCGGCCGGTTGCGGGTGGACGGAATTCGAGGGGAGGGTGACCAAGATCGAGGTAAAGCGTCTAGTTCGATCTTGGTCACCC
>NZ_JBFBAD010000206.1:0-13079 GCF_040682075.1 Actinoplanes sp. NPDC051411
CGGCCGACATCCCCTTGACCGCCTGGTAGAGGTTCTGGTCGAGGGGGTAGCCGGCGTTGGCCGAACGGCCGGCGCGGTGACCCTGACCGCGGTGACCAAGACCTACCCGGCGAGCGACGTGCTGCTGCTCGCCGGGCTCGGGGTCACCGACGTGGGGGAGAACCGCGATCAGGAAGCGGCTCCCAAAGCGGCCGAGGTGCGCGCGGCCGGGGTCGGGCTGCGCTGGCACTACATCGGCCAGTTGCAGCGCAACAAGGCGCGATCGGTGGCGGCCTATGCCGACGTCGTCGAGTCGGTCGACTCCGAACGTCTCGCCGCCGCATTGAATAAAGCGGCGGCGAATCGGGAAAGACCCCTGGACGTATTGATTCAGGTGAGCATCGATGAAGATCCGGAACGGGGCGGCGCGGCCGGCGACGACCTGTGGCGGATATCTGACGCGGTGGCCTCATCGGACGGACTGCGGTTGTGCGGGTTGATGGCGGTCGCCCCGCTCGGCTGGGAGCCGGACCGGGCGTTCGCCCGGCTGGCCGAACTGAGGTCCCGGCTGGTGGCCGCCCATCCGGGTGCCACCACGCTGTCGGCCGGCATGAGTGGGGACCTGGAGGCGGCGATCCGGCACGGAGCGACACACGTGCGGATCGGCACTTCTTTGCTCGGGATGCGAAACCTGCTGCGGTAGCCTTGCGGCGGGCAGCAAACTACATGGGTGTTGTTTTACGCGACCAGCCGTTTCACGGCCGGAAGCGTCCGACGACGCAGCGTCGCCGCGGGCCGGGCAGTCCGAGCCGGACCCCGCCCACGGCCCGTGCAAGGGGGGATGCGGTACGCCGAGGGGGCGCGGGCCGCGAAGCGGACGAAAGTTGGGGGCACATGGCTGGTCGGGCAGTGAACGCGCGGGACGGGGTGAAGGCATGAGCGCTCTTCGTAAGGCGGGCGTCTGGCTGGGCCTCGTCGAGGAGGACGACGACCGCGGGTACGACGACCGCGGCTACCGGGAGAGCTCCTACCGCGACCGCGACCGCGATCGCGACCGGTATTCGGGCGATCGTTACGCCGACGAGTTCGCCGACGAGGACGACGAGGTCGAGGACGAACGCTCCGTGCCTCGGGCGCGTACGGAGCGCAGCCGGATCTCGGACCGGTTGTCCGCCCGCGCCGACGTCGAGGACCACGATCGGGTGGAACGCCCGGAACGGGCGAGTGTCCGTTCCATCACGCGCTCGACCTCCTCGGGTGACCCGGGCGCGTCCTCGGGCTACAGCACGCGCGACAACCTGGCCCTGGCCACGCAGCCCGTGCACCAGCCGGTCGCGCACCCGCGCCCGGCCGAGGAGGAGCAGCGTTACCAGATCACGACGCTGCACCCGACGACGTACCGCGAGGCGCGCACGATCGGGGAGCACTTCCGGGACGGCACCCCGGTCATCATCAATCTCACCGAGATGGATGAGGGGGACGCCCGCCGACTGGTCGACTTCGCCGCCGGGCTGGCGTTCGGCCTGCGCGGTACGATCGAGCGCGTGACCAACCGGGTTTTCCTGCTCTCTCCGGCAAATGTCCAGGTCACCGCGGAGGACAAGGCCAAGATCGCTGAGGGTGGGTTCTTCACCCAGAGCTGACCACCTGCCCATGGCTGGGGTCGGTTCACTGAGTAACCCATTGGGGGGATCGTCCAGCCGTGCTGTCGATCGTGTTCCAGATTCTCTATCTTCTGGTCTACGTCTTCTTCCTTGTGCTGCTGGCCAGGTTCGTTCTGACCGCGGTCCTTCAGTACGGACGCCGGTGGCAGCCGGGGCGGGGGGCGTCGGCGGCACTCGAATCGGTGTGGAGCGTCACTGATCCTCCCCTCAAGGCGTTGAGGCGTGTGATCCCACCGCTGCGCATTGGTAACGTGAGTTTGGACCTGGCTTCCATCGTGCTGCTGGTTATCCTGTTCGTGCTCATGAGGTTCGTGCTGCAAAACTTGATCTTCCAGTTCCGCTGAACAACAGCAGCCCCAACCGCGGCCGCGACTGACCCGAGGAGTTTCGATGCCGCTGACCCCGGCCGACGTGCACAACGTCGCCTTCAAGAAACCCCCTATCGGCAAGCGGGGGTATGACGAGGAGGAGGTCGACGCTTTCCTGGACGAGGTAGAGCGCGAGCTCGCCCGTCTGATCGAAGAGAACAACGAGCTGCGCGCCCAGGTGGAGCGCGGTGGACGGGGTGGCGCACCAGCCGGCCCGAGCACCGACCCCCGCCTCGCCGCCGAGCTCAACGACGTCAAGGCCCAGCTCGACCGCGTCCAGCGGGACAAGTCCTCCGCCGAGCAGGCGGCCCGGCAGATGCAGGCCGAGCTCGAGCAGGTCCGGTCCCAGGGCCCGGTCGGTGGCGGAGCCGCGGGCGGTGGCGACGGCGAGCAGCAGGCCCTGCGGGTCCTGATGATGGCCCAGCGCACCGCCGACGACCACGTCGCGGACGCCCGTCGGGAAGCCGACAAGCTTCTTTCCGACGCCCGCGGCAAGGCCGAGGAGGTCACCCGCGAGGCGCGGGCCAAGGCGGACGCGCTCGAGCGTGACGCCCGCCAGCGCCACCAGGAGGCCATGGGCGGGCTCGACGCGAAGCGCTCCGCGCTGCAGAAGCACATCGAGGAGCTCAAGCAGTTCGAGCGGGAATACCGCACGCGCCTCAAGGCCTACCTGGAGAGCCAACTGCGCGACCTCGACGGTCGTGGTCAGGGCCTCGAGGCCGAGCTCGGCCGGGCCGACTCCCAGCGCGCCGTCGGTGGCAGCGGTGGCCTCGCCGCGGCGGGCCTCGCCGGTTCCTACGGCGGCAGCCGCGCCGGCTCCATCGAATCCGGGCGCTGACAACCCAGCCCGGCACCCACCTCGACGAGGATGAGCCATGATCCCAGGTAGCCTGCTGCTCATCCTCGTCGCGGTAGCGTTGCTCGCCCTCGGCCTGACCAGCGGGTCGAGCGGCCTTCTCATCGCCTCGATCGCGGCCAGCCTGCTGGCCGCGGTCGCGCTGGTCATCGGCGCGCGCCGCAACGCGGGGGCCCGCCGCACCGTGCCGCCCGCCGCCCGCCCGGCCGCCCCCGCCGCGAGCTTCGCCGCCGAGTCCGAGCGCGGCTTCGCCGCTGATCCCGAGCGCGGCTTCGCCGCTGATCCCGAGCGCGGCTTCGCCGCCGATCCCGAGCGCGGCTTTGCCGCCGAGCCGCAGCCCGACTTCGCCGCCGAATACGCCGCGCAGGCCTCGTCCGCCGGCCGGCCGTCGCGCGCGGCCGAGTTCTCAGCACCCCCGGCTTCCGAGTTCTCCGGACCGCCCGCCCCCGATTTTTCCGCGGCTCCGGCGCCCGCCGCAGCCGAATCGGTGACCTACACCGAGGAGCCGGTGACGCCGGCCGCCGCCCACACCGAGGAGATTAACTTCGGGCTGGGCGACCCCGGGCTGGGCAGTCCCGGGCTGGGCGATTTCGGGCGGGACGACGAGGCGCCCTGGCGGACCCGGGCGACGCCCGAGCAGACCGTGGCGACGCCCGAGGCCGAGGTGGCGGCCGCGACCGGCCCCGACTACGACCGGGCCGCGACGGCCATCCACGCCGCGCGCAGCGAACAGCCGGACGAGAACGCCTGGCGCCGCGACACCCACGCCGAGGCCGCGGCCCACGCCGGGCTGCACGACGAGTTCGACGAGCCGGACGCCGATGACCCCGACGACGAGCCGCTGCCCCAGGCGGTGCAGCCGGCCGACGCCGTGCGGGTCGCCCGGATGGACGCCGAGGTGCTGGTGGTCGACGGCCGCCCGCGCTACCACCTGGCCGACTGCTCGCACCTGGTCGGGCGGCTCACCGAGCCGATCCCGGTCACCGAGGCGGTCGAGCTGGGCTTCAGCCCGTGCGGCCTGTGCCGGCCGGTCGACCGCCTGGTCGCCGCCGCCGCCCGTCACTGACACGATCCGCCCAATCCGACTTCTCCCCCCTCGATGGATATTTCGGTTGCGGTCCGCGTGCGGCCGGGCGCCGGGCGTACGCGGGTCGGCGGCTCCTACGACGGCCCGCACGGCCCGGCCCTGATCGTGGCGGTCGGCGCGCCGGCGGTCGACGGCAAGGCGACCGAGGCGGCCCGCCGGGCGCTGGCCGACGCGCTCGGGGTGCGGGCGGCCGCCGTGACGCTCCGGATCGGCGCGACCAGCCGGGACAAGGTCTTGACGGTCGCCGGGGCCGGTCCCGCGGTGTCAACCCGCCTCGCCGAGTTGCGGGCGTGAATGAATCCGGAACGGTCGGGTAGAATCCGGAACGGTCGGGTATCTGACCGAACCTGGGGGAGGTTTGTGACGGTTGCCAGGTGAAGATCGCGCGCGCCTGGTTGTCGCCAAGGGGATACAGTCCGTATCCTTGCGAGCCTCTTGTGCAGGTGGGACAGGGTGGTTGGGATACAGCTCGCCGGCGGCCGGCCGGCGGCGTCACTCTGCAGGCCGATCTCGTGACGATCGGCGGATAACCGGCCGGGCGCGGGCCGCCCGGCGTATAAATCAGCCGGGCGGGGGCAAGACCACTCTCTCTTCAGGCGGGGCGGGTAGTGGTGCCGCCGGACGCCCGGTGACGAATCGACAGGGAGACCCGTGGGCCACGGACCGGCCGCGGGTCTCGTAAACGCTGACCGCCGCGCACGACGCGGCCGAGGGAGCGACGATGGCCAAGGCAACCGGCACCAGGTCCGCCTCGACGACCAAGGCGCCTGCGAAACGGTCCCGCAGCGCGGCCGAGACCGAGAAGATCCGGGTGGCTCTGACCGAGCGCCGGGACGAGCTCCAGCAGGAGTACGACGAGTCGCTCACCGAGATCACCGAGCTGCAGCGGGACCGTCTGTCCGACTCGGCCGGCGACGACCAGGCCGACACCGGCACCAAGACCTTCGAGCGCGAGCAGGAGATCACTCTCGCCAACAACCTGCTGGAACGGATCACACAGGTGGAACGCGCCATCGACCGGCTCGGCGAGGGCAACTACGGTTACTGCGAGCGGTGCGGTAACGCCATCCCGGTCGAGCGGCTGGCGGCGTTCCCCTCCGCGACTCTCTGTGTGTCCTGCAAGCAGCTGGAGGAACGACGCTGAACGCCGATGAGGCAGCGGGCACGACCGCGGTCAGCGAGGCGGAGCCGGGCGCGAAGCCCGGCTTCTCCGCACGCGCCGTGTCGTTGCTCGGCGCCACCGCCCTGGTCGCCGTGGCGCTCGACCAGTGGGTCAAATGGCTCTGCACCGAGCACCTCACCGAGGGCCGGCCGGTCAAGGTCCTCGGTGGCCTGATCTATCTGTCGCTCCTGCGCAACAGCGGAGCGGCCTTCAGTTTCGGCAGCGCCCATACGTGGATCTTCCCGGTGGTCACGCTGATCGTGATCGGCTGGATCGCTTGGATGGCGACCCGGCTGCGCTCGATCCCGTGGGCGGTGTCGCTCGGCCTGGTGCTGGGGGGAGCCTTCGGCAACCTCGGTGACCGGCTGTTCCGCTCGCCCGGCCCGTTCCAGGGGCACGTGGTCGACATGATCAGCCTGTTCGAGCCGTACGGGCAGCACTTCGCGGTGTTCAACATCGCCGACAGCTGCCTGACCGTCGGGGTCGCCCTGGCCGTGCTGCTCGAACTGACCGGCCGTCAGCGTGACGGTTCAAAAGCGGTGAAGAAGGCGACGTGAGTTCTCAGCGATCCCTGCCCGTTCCCGACGGGCTCGACGGCATGCGTCTCGACCAGGCGGTCTCCCGGCTCTTCGGGCTCTCCCGGACCGCCGCGGCCACCCTGGTCGAGGCCGGCGACGCCCTGGTCGACGGCTACCCCCGGCCCAAGGCCGACAAGGTCACCGCGGGCTCCTGGCTCGAGGTCACCCTGCCCGCCCCGGCCGTGCCGCCGTCGGTGGTGGCCGAGCCGGTGCACGGCCTCGCCGTCGTCTACAGCGACGACGACATCGTGGTGATCGACAAGCCGGTCGGCGTGGCCGCCCACCCCAGCCCCGGCTGGACCGGCCCGACCGTCCTCGGCGGCCTGGCCGCCATGGGGCAGAACGTGGCGACCAGCGGGGCCGCCGAGCGCCAGGGCATCGTGCACCGGCTCGACGTGGGCACGACCGGCCTGATGGTGGTGGCCAAGAGCGAGCTCGCCTACACCGTGCTCAAGCGGGCGTTCAAGGAGCGCGAGGTCGACAAGCGCTACCACGCCGTCGTCCAGGGCCACCTCGACCCGCTGCGCGGCACCATCGACGCCCCGATCGACCGGCACCCGACCGCCGACTACCGCTACGCGGTCATGTCGGAGGGCAAGCCGAGCGTCACCCACTACGACACGCTGGAGGCGTTCCGGTCGGCCAGCCTGGTCGACGTCAAGCTCGAGACGGGGCGCACCCACCAGATCCGGGTGCATTTCTCGGCGCTGCGGCACCCCTGTGTCGGTGACCTGACGTACGGCGCCGATCCGACCCTGGCGGCCCGTCTCCACCTCGGCCGGCAGTGGCTGCACGCCCGAGAATTGGGGTTCCTCCATCCCCGAACGCACGATGAGGTTCGCTTCGTCAGCGATTACCCTGACGATCTGAGGTACGCGTTGGACGTGCTTCAGGAAGCGAGCTGATGTCGGGGGAAACAGACCAGTGGGTCCCGCGGAGCGCATGCGGGCACTGACGATTCGCGGTCCCGCCGGACTGCGCGTCTCTATCGTCGTGACCGCGGTAGCGGTCGCGGCGTTGTCACTGGGAGTGATCTGGGTGGCCCAGCGCAACGGCGGCGCGCCCACCCCCGGCGACTCCGGCGACCTCGTCGAGGTGGGCGTCGTCGAAGGCCAGGCGATCCCGACCTATCTGGCCGCGTCCCGGCGCGAGCTGGCCGCCCTGACCGACCCGTCGGCGCCGCCGGCCGGCCCCACGTGGGCTCTGGCCAGCCTCGACAACTACGTGCCGCCCGGCCGCCTGCCCGAACTGCTCGGCGGGGCCGGGGTGGCCCAGGTCTACGCCCGGGTGCCGCTGCCCGGCGTGCAGACCCAGGTCGTGCGCATCCCGGTCTACCGGCTTCCCGAGGACGTCACCGCCGGGATGGCCGCCGCGGCCCGGCAGCGCGACCAGGAACAGGCCGAATACCTGCAGCTGAGCGGCAAGCTGGGCGGCGGCGGGGGCCCGACCGACGCGCGGGCGCGGGACGCCTACGACGCGGCCGCCCGGGCGGCGGGGGCCGAGGCCGCCGCGTACCGTTCGGGGTGTGCCTGCGTCTTCGCGGCCGTGATCCGCGCCGCCCCGGCCGTGTTGCGGCAGATCGCGGACCGGCCCGGAATCAGGGTGGTCGATCCGGCACCCGAGGTGCGCAGTCTCGACAGCACCGAGTTCCGCGCTCCGCTGCCCGAGCAGTCGGGCACGGTGCCCGACGAACCGAGTCAGACGCCGACGCCTGTGCCAACCGGAACTCCGGGCATTGCCTCACCGGGCGCCGCGCCGTTAGTGTCGTCGCTCGGGCTCCCGGTGAAACCTGTGAAATCAGACTCACCGCGGGGATCGGTCCCCGTTGCGCCCGACCCGTCCGCCACGGCACCGGAGGAGAGTAGTGCCGTAGCCTCAGCATCCGGCGCGAGCGCTGCTCAAGCTGTCCCCAGCATCACGCCGGTAGCATCTTGAGCCCGGTCCGGACGTTAGATCTCTCGTCCGGTCGGCCACGGAGTTCGGTGCGCGATCCAAAGGGTCTGGTCGCTCGGGCAGTGGCCCGAATAGGGTTCTGATCCGTAGCCTGTCTCGGGGGCGAGCAACCCGATCCGGGATCACCGAGAGTAACGCAGGGAGGACGAGCCGTGGATGGGACCGAGACCGGCTGGGGCCGGCCTGCGGAACCCGCCCCGCGCTGGCGGGCGCTGCTCGACCGTGCCCGGCACGGGTCGCGCGCCGCCGCCGACGAGCCGCCCGAGGACGAGAGTCAGGCGCCGCCGGCCAGTCCGCAGTCCCCGCAATATTCCCAGCCGCTGCCGACCCGCCGGCCCTACAACCCGCTGTCCGAGCGCCCGGCCTACGACGGGCGGTCGTTCGACCAGGGACCCCCGCAGCAGCAACCGCCGCCGCCCGCCGCGCGCCCGGCCGAGCAGCAGCGGCCGTTGCCGCAGCGCCCGGTCAATCCGCTCGACCCGCGCTGGAAGGGGCGCTCGCAGCCGGCACCGGCCCCGGCCCCGCCGGTGCCGCCGCCCGCGGTCCAGCCCCCGCCGCCGGCGGCTCCGCCCGCGACCAACGGCCGCCGGGCCGATCCCAACAGCTTCTTCAGCCCCTCCCGCGGCCGGGCCGAATACCCGCAGGGCCGGGCCGCCGCGCCGGTCGCACCGCCGCATCCCGCGGCCCCGCAGCAGTTCGCCCCGCAGCCGGTCATGCCGGTCCGCCAGCCTCCGCCGGTCCAGCCGCCCGCGCCCCAGCCGGCCCGCCAGCCGCTGGCGCCGCAGCCGGTCTCGCCGGGCAGCACCGGGGCGCGCCTGGAGTGGCGGCAGACCCGCCCCGACGACGAGCTCGAGCGGTCGGTCGCGGTCCTGCGGCGCAAGCTCGGCACGCCCCGGGTGCTGGCATTCGCCAACCCCAAGGGCGGCGTACACAAGACCACCGCGACCGTTCTCGCCGCCGCGACCATCGGCAGCGTGCGCGGCCGGGGCGTCCTGGCCTGGGACGACAACGAGCTGCGGGGCACGCTCGGGCTGCGGGCCGGCAGCGCCCGGCACGCCCGCACCATCCGCCATCTGCTCGCCGACCTGATCCAGATCGAGTCGCTGCACGGCGAGGCCCTGCTGGGCGAGCTCGACGGCTATCTGCGGCACGCCTCCGACGGGTCCTACGACGTGCTGGCCGGTGAGGAGAACCCGCGGTTCGCGCAGCGGCTCGACCAGGCCACCGTGCGCCGGGTCCTCGACCTGCTGCGCCGCACCCACGACGTCATCTGCGTCGACACCGGCAACAACGTCGAGAGCGTCAACTGGCAGACCGTGATGCGCCAGGCCGACCAGCTGGTGATCACGACCGTGCCGCGGGAGGACGCGGCGTTCACCGCCGACTGGATGCTCGACGTGCTCGACGAGAGCGGCATGGGCGACCTGGTCAGCAACGCGGTGACGCTCATCTCCTGCCCGTCGCCGGGTCCGCTGCCGATGCTCGACGACTTCGCCAGGCACTTCGCCACCCGCACCCGGGCAGTGGCGATCGTGCCGTACGACCCGTCGCTCGAGGTGGGCTCCTCGATCGAGTACGCGGACCTCAAGCAGGAGACGCGCACGGCGTGGCTCAAGGCCGCCTCTGTGATGATCGAGCCATTCGCCGAATAGCGCGGCGTTGCCCCTCGTTTCTTGTCGGGGGGTCGGACTAGAGTCCCCTGGGTCGTCACAACTCAAGGGGGTCCCGGGGTGTCTGACTCGTTCGTGCATCTCCACGTGCACACCGAGTATTCGATGCTCGACGGGGCGGCGCGGATCAAGGACGTGCTCGCCGAGGCGTCCCGGCTGGGCATGCCCGGGGTGGCGATCAGCGACCACGGCAACATGCACGGGGCCTACGACTTCTACAAGCAGGCCGAGGCGGCCGGCATCACCCCGGTGATCGGTGTCGAGGCCTATGTGGCGCCCGAGTCGCGCCTGACCAAGTCCCGCATCAAGTGGGGCCGGCCGGAGCAGAAGGGCGACGACGTCTCCGGCAACGGCGCGATCACGCACATGACGATGTGGGCGCGCAACGCGGTGGGTCTCAAGAATCTGTTCCGGCTCAACTCGATGGCCTCGATGGAAGGCCAGATGGGCAAGTGGCCGCGGATGGATTTCGACATCATCGCGGAGCACGCCGAGGGCATCATGGGCACGACCGGCTGCCCGTCCGGCGCGGTGCAGACCCGGCTGCGGCTCGGCCAGTTCGACGAGGCCCTGAAGTCCGCCGCGATCTATCAGGAAGCCCTCGGCAAGGACAACTACTTCCTCGAGATCATGGACCACGGTCTCTCGATCGAGAAGCGGGTCCGCGACGGCCTCCTCGAGATCGGCCGCAAGCTGGCCATCCCGCCGCTGGTGACCAACGACTCGCATTACACCTACGCGTCGCAGGCCGAGGCGCACGAGATCTTGCTGTGCGTGCAGACCGCCAGCAACATCGCCGACCCCAACCGGTTCCGGCTCGAGGGCGGCGGCTATTACATCAAGTCGGCCGACGAGATGCGCGCGGTCGACTCGTCCGACGCGTGGCTGGAGGGCTGCCGCAACACGCTGCTGGTGGCCTCGCGGGTCGACACCGAGGGCATGTTCACGTTCAAGAACCTGATGCCCCGGTTCCCGATCCCGGAGGGCTATTCCGAGGAGGAATACTTCCGGCACGTGGCCTACGAGGGCCTGCGCCGGCGCTTCCCCGACGGCATCCCCGACACGCATGTCAAGCAGGCCGAATACGAGCTCGGCATCATCATCCAGATGGGCTTCCCGTCCTACTTCCTGGTGGTCGCCGACTTCATCCAGTGGTCGAAGCAGAACGGCATCGCGGTGGGTCCCGGCCGCGGCTCCGCCGCCGGCTCGCTGGTGGCGTACGCGATGGGCATCACCGACCTCGATCCGCTGCCGCACGGCCTGATCTTCGAGCGCTTCCTCAACCCCGAGCGCATCTCGATGCCCGACGTCGACATCGACTTCGACGAGCGCCGGCGCGGCGAGGTCATCAAGTACGTGACCGACCGCTGGGGCGAGGACAAGGTCGCGCAGATCGCCACCTTCGGCACGATCAAGGCCAAGGCCGCGATCAAGGACTCGGCCCGGGTGCTGGGCTATCCCTATTCAGTCGGCGACCAGATCACCAAGGCGATGCCGCCCGACGTGATGGGCAAGGGCATCACGCTCTCCGGCATCTTCAACAAGGACGACAAGCGGTACAGCGAGGCCGGCGAGGTGCGGTCGCTCTATGAGCAGAACCCCGACGTCAAGAAGGTCATCGACACCGCGCGGGGCATCGAGGGCCTGATCCGCCAGACCGGCGTCCACGCCGCCGGCGTGATCATGTCGGCCGAGCCGATCATCGACCACATCCCGCTCATGCGCCGCGCCTCCGACGGCGTCATCATCACGCAGTTCGACTACCCGACCTGCGAGACGCTCGGCCTGCTCAAGATGGACTTCCTGGGCCTGCGCAACCTGACGATCCTCGACGACGCGGTCAAGAACATCAAGCTCAACCACTCGCTCGACCTCGACCTGCTCGCGCTGCCGCTCGACGACGCCGACTCGTACGACCTGCTGGCGCGCGGCGACACCCTGGGCGTGTTCCAGCTCGACGGCGGCCCGATGCGCTCGCTGCTGCGGTTGATGAAGCCCGACAACTTCGAGGACATCTCCGCCGTCCTGGCGCTCTACCGGCCCGGCCCGATGGGCGTCGAGTCCCACACCAACTACGCCCTGCGGAAAAACAAGCTCCAGGACATCACTCCGATCCACCCGGAACTCGAGGCCCCGCTGCAGGAGATCCTCGAACCGACGTACGGCCTGATCGTCTACCAGGAGCAGGTGCAGCGCGCCGCGCAGATCCTCGCCGGCTACAGCCTCGGCCAGGCCGACCTGCTCCGCCGGGCGATGGGTAAGAAGAAGAAGGAGATCCTCGACAAGGAGTTCGGCCCGTTCCAGCAGGGCTGCATGGAGAAGGGCTACTCCAAGGAGGCCATCCAGGCGGTGTGGGACGTGCTGGTCCCCTTCGCCGGCTACGCGTTCAACAAAGCCCACTCCGCGGCGTACGGCCTCGTCTCCTACTGGACGGCCTACCTCAAGGCGCACTACCCGGCCGAATACATGGCGGGCCTGCTCACCAGCGTCGGCGACGACAAGGACAAGATGGCGATGTACCTGGCCGAGTGCCGGCGCATGGGCATCCAGGTCCTGCCGCCCGACGTCAACGAGTCCGCCGGCCCGTTCACCCCGGTCGGCAAGGACATCCGGTTCGGCCTCGCGGCGGTCCGCAACGTCGGCCACAACGTGGTCGAAGCGATCGCCCGCTGCCGCAAGGAAAAAAGCAACTACCAGGACTTCTACGACTTCCTGTCCAAGGTCGACGCGGTCGCCTGCAACAAGAAGACCGTTGAATCCCTGATCAAAGCCGGCGCGTTCGACTCGATGGGCCACAGCCGCAAAGGCCTGCTCGCCGTCCACGCCGAAGCAATCGACGCCTACGCGGACGTCAAACGCAACGAGGCCGCCGGCCAGTTCGACCTGTTCGGCGCGTTCGGCGACGCCGACGGCACATCAGCGGCCACCGTGGCCATGCCGACCATCGGCGACGACGAGTGGGACAAGCGCGACAAACTCGCCTTCGAACGCGAAATGCTCGGCCTGTACGTGTCCGACCACCCGCTCGCCGGCCTCGAACAACTCCTGCACAGCGCGGCCGACACCACGATCGCCGCGCTGAACGAGGAAGGATCAGTCCCCGACGGCCAGATCGTCACACTGGCGGGCATCCTCACCGGCGTCCAGCGGCGCATCACCAAACAGGGGCGCGCGTGGGCATCAGCCACCCTGGAAGACCTGGCCGGCGGAGTCGAGGCACTGTTCTTCCCCAACACCTACGAGGTGATCGGGCAGTTCATCGCCGAGGACGCGATCGTGATCGTGAAGGGCCGCGTCGACCGCCGGGACGACACGCCACGAATCATGGCGATGGACATGTCCCTCCCCGACGTCAGCCACAACCCGGACAGCAAGCCGGTGACGCTGACCATGCCGATCACCCGGTGTACTCCGCCGTTGGTCTCGGAGCTCAAGGAGATCCTGTCCAGTCATCCGGGGGATTCTGAGGTTCACGTTCATTTGCTGAATGGGAGCCGGACTACCGTTATGCGGCTTGGGCCGGCTGTTCGGGTTGCTCCTACTCCTGCTCTTCGGGCTGATCTTAAGATGATTCTTGGGCCTAGTGCTGTGGGTTAGGTTTCCCGGTTTTTCTTGCGGTTGACGGAATTCGGGGCGAGGGTGACCAAGATCGAGGTAAAGCATCTAGTTCGTTCTTGGTCACCCTCGCCCCGAATTCCTTGCGTACTTTTGGTCAGCAGATTTGGCCTGGGACTTGGGTTTCTGCTGCCAGGAGCTGTCTTT
>NZ_JBFBAD010000207.1:0-13069 GCF_040682075.1 Actinoplanes sp. NPDC051411
GGGCTCCCGGCGCGCCGCTGTGCCCGTCGCCCGTCATGCCCCCCAGCATGCCCGGCGGCCGGGGCCCGCGCCGATCACGGGCGTGAGCCACGGTCGGCGGCGGCGAGTCGTGCCGCGTTGCGGGCGAAGTCGAGCGTCAGCACGCCCGCGACGGCCCACATGAGAGCCGTGCTGAACGTGTTGTCGTAGACGCCGCTCACTGCCGCCCACACCGAGAAGGCGGCCGCGACCGCCTCCAGCACCAGCACCGTCATCAGCCGTCCGCGGCTCGGAACCGTTCGACCCGACATCGTGTCCTCCTGGCGTTGTCGACGGGTCAATGCTGGCCCGGCCAGGGGTGGCGTCGCGTCGTACCGGGGCACGAGATCAGGGGCGCGGGGCGTCGGTCAAAAGGACGAGGAAGCCCGCGAAGTCGAACTCGGACCAGTGCTCGACGATCCGGCCGTCGGCCACCCGGTCGATCGCCGAGATGGTCAGGAACGCGCTGTGCCCGCTCGCGTCCACGCCGGCGAACGGCGCGCCGGTGTGGGTGCCGCCCATCCGGACCCGGGTCGCCACCTTGTCGCCCTCCGCGACCTGGTCGAGCACCGTGGCCGTGAAGTCGGTGAAGGCCGGGAACCACGTCCGGTCGACGTCGAGCCAGGCGGCCCGGTCGAACGCGCCGCCCATGGCGTGGTTGACCAGCCCGTCGGCGATGTAGCGGTCGAAGGACGCCTCGAGGTCCTTGCCGTTGTAGCTGTCGTAGAACGCGTGCACGACCTGCTTGGGGGTCATGGGTTCCTCCGTCGGCGAAATAAGCGACGCACCCGCGCCGCTTGTCGAGCGTAAGTGGCGCAGGTGCGTCGAGTACAGTGCGGTGTCATGGATCACCTGCGGGCGGACGCCGAACGCAACCGGCAGCGCATCGTCGACGCCGCCCGGGAGGTGTTCGCCGAGGACGGGCTGGGCGCGTCGATGCGGCACGTCGCCGCCCGCGCCGGAGTCGGCGAGCCGACCCTGCGACGGCGCTTCGGCTCGAAGTCGGCACTGGTCGCCGAGGTGTTCGACGACAAGATCGCGGCGTACGCCCAGGCGGCGGAAACCGCGCAGCGGGACCCGGACGCCTGGCGCGGGTTCACCACCCTGGTCCGCGAAATGGCGGAAATGCAGCTGGCCGACCGCGGTTTCGCCGAACTGCTGACAATGACGTTCCCCGATTCGATGCGGGTCGAGCAGCATCGTCGCCGGGCTTACGAGGCGCTGGGCCGACTGATCGCCCGGGCGCAGAAGGCGGGCTCGCTCCGAAACGACTTCTCGCCCGAAGACCTACCGATGCTGCTGCTCGCGCACGCGGGCGTCGCGGCGGCCGGGGGAGCGGTCGCCGCCGCGTTTTCGGGGCGGCTCCTGGCGTACCTCCTGGAAGCGTTCGCCGCGCCCGGCGCGCGACCACTCCCGGCGGCACCGTCGGCCGCCGCGACCTATCGCGCCCTATTGGGGCTGCAGCGGAACGCCGGCTGAGCATGGCCCGCGGCAGAACGCCGCGAACGTCGATGCCGGCGGCGGCCGGACCCGGAAGCCCCTCGCCGAGGCGCTAGTCCCGGGGGTATCGGTCGGCGGCCAGGCCGGCGCCGACCCGCACCGAGTCGATGGCCAGCAGGGCCGCGCAGATCCAGCCGATCACCGCGGTCGCGGTGCCGTTGTAGACGATGGCCTGCCAGACGAAGAGCACGGTCGCGACCAGCATCAGGACCAGCACGAGGATCGCGCGACGGCGGGGGACGGGGCGGTACCACCAGCGGGAAAGGAATGACATGCCTCCATGCTTGCCCCGGGCGGGGGCCGGTTAAGTCATGCCCGGGTACGAAATGGTGGACATGGGGCATCGGCCGAAAGGACGAGTACGCTTCGCGCCGTGATCAACCGTCTCCGCGAGGGTGACCTCGTCGCCCTGGTCGCGCCGTCCGGCTGGGTGCCGCCCGCCCGGGCGCAGGCGGCGGTCACCGTGCTCACCGGCTGGGGGCTGCGCATCCGCATGGGCAAACACGCGCTCGGCCGGCACACGTACCTCTCGGGCACCGACGAGGAGCGCCTCGCCGACGTCAACGACGCCCTGCGCTCGCCCGAGGTGCGCGGCGTGCTGTGCCTCCGCGGCGGCTACGGCGCCCAGCGCATCGTCGACGGCCTCGACCTCGCGGCGGCCCGCGCCGACCCCAAGCTGGTGCTCGGCTTCTCCGACGTCACGGCGCTGCACCTGGCGCTGTGGGCCGGGGCGGGCCTGCCCACCGTGCACGGCCCGACGGTCACCCAGTTCGACCGCGGCGCCGCGTCGCTGACCGCGACGGCGGCCCGGCACGCCCTGATGTCCGGCGAGCCGGTCACGGTCGCCGCGCTCGACGAGGAGAGTACGCGCGGTCTCCGCGTCCCCGGCGCCGCCACTGGAGTGCTCCTCGGTGGCAATCTGACCCTGCTCGCGACGTCGGTGGGCACCCGGTTCCGCCCCGACCTGAGCGGCGCGATCCTCCTCGTCGAGGACGTGCACGAGGAGCCGTACGAGATCGACCGCTACCTGGTCCAGCTCCTGCGCGCCGGCTGGCTCGACGGCGTGGCCGGCGTGGCGGTGGGCCAGTTCACCGACTGCGGCACCCGCGACGCGTACCAGCCGCCGGTGGTCGAGGTCCTGGCCGAACGCCTGACCCCGCTCGGCGTGCCGGTGCTGGGCGGCCTCCCGATCGGCCACGGCGACCAGCAGGTGGCGGTCGGCCTGGGCGTCCCGGCCGTCCTCGACGCGACCGCCGGCACCCTGGTCGTCGAGCCGGTCGGCCGATGACGCCGCCCGGGGGCATCCTGGTCGTCGGCCCGGCCGTCCTCGACGCGCCCGTCGGCATCCTGGTCGTCGGCCCGGTGGGCCGATGACGCTGCCGGGCGGCACCCTGACGCCGGTCACCCGGGTCGGCGACACCGTGCGGCGCCCGGTCGGCTTCTGGAGCCCGAGCGTCCACGCGCTGCTGCGGCATTTGGAGGCGGCGGGCTTTCCCGGCGCGCCGCGCGTCCGCGGCATCGACGCCCAGGGCCGGGAGATCCTCACGTTCCTGGACGGTGACGTCACCATCGACGGGCCGCCGCCCGGCGTGTTCTCGGACGCGGCCCTGACCGCCGCGGGCCGCCTGCTCCGCGCCCTCCACGACGCGACGACCGGCTGGGCCTGCGACCGGCCCGGCTGGCAGTTCCAGGTCGGCGCACCGACAAGCGGCGCGGTGATCTGCCACAACGACGTCGGGCCGTACAACGCGGTCTACCGGGCGGGTCGGCCGGTCGCCTTCATCGACTGGGACTTCGCGGCGCCCGGGCCACCGGAGTGGGACGTCGCCTACGCCCTGTGGCGCTTCGTGCCCCTCTATGACGACGCGGCTTGCGCTCGGCTCGGTTGGCCGATCGCCGCCCGTGGTCCGCGGATCGCCCGTTTCCTTGACGCCTACGGGCTGGACCGTCCCGAGGACCTGTTCGACGTGGTGCTTCGCCGGATGGACGTCACCCGCCGCACGATCGAGGCGTGGGCGGACGCCGGAAACCCCGGCTACATACGGCTGCGGCGCGAGGGCCGCCTGACCGAAATCACCGGCAACATGCGCTACGTCGAACGGTCCCACCGAGATTGGAAGTAATTGCACGCCTGGCATGCCGTGTGCGTGATCGGCATGTCGATCACCGCGGGTCGGCGCAACGGTGTCTTCTGGTGGCATGACCTATCCGGTGAGCGCCGCCCAACTGGTCCAGGCTGGACTGCTCTGGATCGGCGCCGGCTGCCGGCTGCACCCCACCGTGGTGCTGCTCCCGGCCGACCTGCTGGGCACGGTGCGCCCGATCGTGCTCGGTGAGCGGGTCGTCGTCGGCGCGTACGCGGTTCTGCACGGCGGCCTGTCCATCGGCGCTTATGGCTACATCGGACACCGGGCGATCCTGGGCGAGCCGGAGTACGGCTTTGCCGCGCGAGACCATCACCCCGGCGCCGGTGCCGGTGCCGACACCCTTCTCGGCGAGGGCGTCATCATCCGCGCGGGCGCGATCGTCTACGCCGGAGCGATGATCGGCGACGACGCCACGATCGGGCACCACACCGTGCTGCGCGCCGGTGTCAGCGTCGGGGCCGGCACTGTGCTCGCCGCGAACCTCACCGTCGAACGCGGCGCCTTCATCGCGACCGGGGTGCGCTGAGCCGAGCGGCCGGGGTGCGCTGAGCCGAGCGGCTGGGGTGCGCTGAGCCCGATGGAACCGGCAACGCGTGCACCGTCGCCGTAGCCTGAAACCAGGACTCGACCCGGCGATGAAGAGCGGGCAGCCATGCACGGAAGCGACTCGTTGTGGGACTCCGGATCGGCCCGGGCGCTGATCGCGGCCAAAGACGTCGGTGGCCTGCTGCGCTTTGCCCGGCTTGCTCGGCATCTTCGGCAGGCCGACCTCGGCGCCCGGTTGGGTTACGACGCCTCGGTCGTCTCCCGGCTGGAGACCGGCCGGCGCCGCGCGACCGATGTGGACCTGCTGCGGCGGATCGCCGCGGCCCTCGAGATTCCCCCGCACGTGCTCGGCGCGGTACTGGACTTCGTCCCGGCGCGCGCCGCTATGGTGGCCGGAGCCAACGGCGACCAGGGGGACGATCCGATGCGCCGACGTACTGTGCTGGCCACCGTGCCGGCCGGTCTGCTGATCCGGCTCGATCATGCTCTCGCCGCGCCGGGCCGGCCCGGCGCCGGAGGCCGGCAGTTCGGCGCCGCCGTGCGGTACCGGCGGGCTCGGCGGTTGTTCGACGCCGGTCAGCTCGCGCTGCTCATCGACGCGATGCCCGACCTGCTCGCGACCGCCCACGCGGACACCGCGTCCCATGACCCGGCCGCCTATGCGCAGCTCACCGCCGCCTACACGCTGGCCAGCGAGGCCCTCAACAAGGCCGGAGCGCACGAGGCGAGCCGGCTGACCGCCGACCGGGCCGTGATCTTCGCCGGCCTGGCCGAGTCACCTCTGTCGCGGACCGTGGCCGCCCGCGCGCTCGGCATCGTGCTGCGCCATCAGGGCGAGCATGCGCTGGCGGACGACATCGCGTTCGATGCGGCGGCGGAGTTGGAGCGGACCGGCCTGCCGACGCCGGAACACGCGGCCACCTATGCCCTGGCGCTGTGCACGTGTGCCTACAACGCGGCGACGGCCGGGCGCCGTGACGCCGCGACCTCGCTGATCGGGGAGGCGAAGCGGGCGGCGGCCGGCCTGACGGTCGCGACCCGGTCCGGGCACCCGTTCGCGCTGACCGGTGCGCAGGTCACGCTCTACCAGCTCGGGATTCACTGGGCGCTCGGTGACGCCGGCGCCGGGTTGCACGCCGCCCGCGATCTGCGCCCCGGTCATTTCCCGACGCCGGAGCGCCGGGCGCGCCTGCACACCGACCGGGCCCGCGCGTGGGCCCAGTGGGGCCGGCCCGGCGAGACGGCCCGGGCGTTGCTCGACGCTCATGCCGAGGCACCGGCCGAGGTGCGCAACCGGCCGTCGATCCGCGGTCTCGCCCGGGATCTGATCCGCGACCATCCCGCCACCCCCGAGGTCCGGCTGCTCGCCGCGACGCTGGGCCGGGATGGGAAGTGAGCGCGTCGGATCTCAGCCGTCGGTACGAGGGGCGTCGCTCTCGGCCGCGGGCTCTTCGGTCTTCCTGCGCCTGAACGGTGACCTGACTTTCCCGGCGGCGGTGGAGGCGGCGCCGGCGAGGGCGCCGCCGACGCCCTTCACCGCGGTCAGCGCCTGCGGCTCGTCGGGGATGCCGTCGCCGTCGAGGTCCACACCGCGGAACGGGCGGGTCACGCTGCCGGCGACGGTTCCGACACCGGTCCCGATCGTCTGGGCGGATCCGCCCAGCCAGCCTCCGGTCGAGCGGGCCGCACCCAGCAGGGCGGCGAGCGCCGGGTTCGCCTCGTCGTCGTTCTCGGGGCTCTCCTTCGCCTCGATCGCCAGATGCGGCGGAAACCCGCCGGGCGGATCGGCGAACGCCTGCTGCGTGGCGCTGACGACGTTGCGTCCGAACGCGAAGCGGGTGACTCCGCCGATGAGAGCACCCGCGCCGTACTCGACGGCCGCCTGCCGCTTTCCGCTCAGCCCTGCCCGCACCTCTTCCAGCGTCCCGGTCTTCATGCCGCGCACGAGATTCTGGGCGGCTCCGGCCGGCAGTGACCGGGCGAGCGTGTCGGCCCAGTGCGACCAGTCCCGCTGGCCCTGCGCGATGCTCTGGCCCACCTCGACCGGGCTGGTCGTCGACCGCGCCAGGTCGGTGGCCATCGCCGTGATCTGGCCCTGGTCGACGCCGTCGTTCGCGAGGCCGTAGACGAGCGCGCTCCGCTGGGACGAGTCGAGGCTCATGCCGTGGATGTCGGCCAGCGCGAGAGCGAAGAGCGCGGTGATCTCGAATTGGAGTTGCTCGTCGCCGGCGGGCAGCATTTTCGACACGTGCTGAGCGCCCATTCTTGTCGCGTGGAGCGCCGCCTTCTTGGCCGCTCCGCGTGCCACGTGCTTGGTCGCCGACTTGGCGATACCGCCGCCGGGGATCAGCGAGATGCCGACGTCGAGCGCGATGCTGCCGGCCGACACGAGGCCGCCGGCCACGGTGATGGCGGTGATGTAGTGGCGCTCCAGGAACGTGATGACCTCGGACGGTGTCGCCTCGGGATGACGCCGCCGGACCCACAGGACGTATTTACGGGCGACCGAATGGCGTCCGTTGACCGCGGAATCGATCTCGCGGTCCGCCACCTCGTCGGTCAGCTCGGCCTCGAGGGTGATCGTCTCGATGTCAGTCACCGGTCACCTCGGATTCCCCGTCGACACGCATGACGCAACAGAACCATCAATCCCTCGGGCCGACTTCCCCCGAACGGCGGACGGAATCCGGCACCAAGATGACCTTGGTCTAGACGCGGCGGTATTCGACCTCGGGGCGGCCCGGGCTGCCGTAGCGCGGGCTGCGGAAGACCTGGCCGGCGTCGGCGAGGTGCTCCAGGTAGCGCCGGGCCGTCACCCGCGACGTGCCGATGCGGGCGGCCACCTCGTTCGCCGAGCAGCCGGTGCCCGGCGTGGTCTCGCGGAGCGCGCCCAGGACCAGGTCCAGTGTGGTGGCGTCCAGCCCTTTCGGCAGGGAGTCCTGTGGGGCGCCCCGCAGCACCGCCAGGGCGCGGTCGATCTCGTGCTGGGCGGCTACCTCGTGGGTGGCCAGCATCTGGGCCCGGTAGCGGGCGTAGCCCAGCAGCTTCTCGCGGAACGTGGCGAACGTGAACGGCTTCAGCAGGTAGTGGGTGACGCCGAGGGAGACCGCGGTGCGGACCGAGGCCAGGTCGCGGGCCGAGCTGACCACCAGCACGTCGATGCCGCTGCCCGAGGCCCGTAGCGCCCGGCACAGGTCGAGGCCGTTGCGGTCGGGCAGGTTGAGGTCGAGCAGCACCAGGTCGACCGGCGCCGCGCGGAGCGCGGCCATCGCCTCCTGCGCGGTGTGGGCGGTGGCGGCGACCCGGAATCCGGTCACCCTTTCCGTGTACGCGGCGTGCGCCTCGGCGATCAGCGGCTCGTCGTCGACGACCAGGACGCGTACGTCAGTCATGCCGGCACCGGCAGTCGCACCGTGACCACCGCGCCGCCGCCCTCGGCCGGGCCGACCTCATAGCGGCCGCCGTAGCGCAGAGCGACCTGCCGGACGAGGGCCAGGCCGAGGCCGCGACCCTCGGCCTTGGTCGACCAGCCGCGGCGGAACGCCAGCGACGTGTCGGCGAGGCCCGGACCGGTGTCGCTGACCCGCACCAGCACCTCACCGTCCTCCTCGACCACCAGCACCGTCACGCGGCGGGGTGCCGGCGTGGTCACCACCGCCTCCAGCGCGTTGTCGACCAGGTTGCCGACGACCGTGAGCAGGTCGCGGCTGGGCAGCGGGCTGCCGTCGATGCGGGAGGCGTCGTCGACCGCCAGCTCGACGCCGCGCTCGCCCGCCTGGGCCGACTTGCCGAGCAGCAGCGCGGCCAGCGCCGGTTCGCCGACCGAGCCGACGACCTGGTCGGTGAGTTGCTGGGCGTGGGCCAGTTCGGCGGTGGCCAGCTCGACCGCCTCCTCGGTGCGGCCCAGCTCGACCATGGTCAGCACGGTGTGCAGCCGGTTGGCGGCCTCGTGGGCCTGCGAGCGCAGCGCCTCGGTGAGGCCGCGCACCGAGTCGAGTTCGCCGGTCAGCGCCCGCAGCTCGGTGTGGTCGCGCAGGGTGAGAACGGTTCCGATGATTTTGTCCTCGAACCGGATGACGCGCTGGTTGGCGACCAGCAGACGGTCGCCGGCCAGGACCGGCTCATCGGCCACCGGCGTGCGGGAGTCGAGCAGGGCCGCGATTTCGGGGGGCAGTGACGTTCCGAGCAGACGCCGGCCCTCGTCGTTGATCAGCGTGACGTGGCCGTCCCGGTCGGCGACCACCAGGCCCTCGCGTACGGAGTGGAGGACGGCGTCGTGGTACTCGTACATGCGGGTCATCTCGGCCGGGCCGAGGCCGTGGGTCTGGCGGCGCAGCCGGCGGTTGAGCAGCCACGATCCGGCCGCGGCGAGCAGCAGTCCGAGGGCCGCCGGGATGAGCACGGCCGGGGCGCGGTGCCACAGCCTCTCCTTGATCGCGTTGGTGGTGATGCCGACCGAGACGAGGCCGATCACGGTGCCGGTCGCGTTCTCCACCGGCACGACGGTACGCACCGACTCGCCCAGGCTGCCCGCGTGTTTCTCGACCACCCGGCCGCCGCGCAGGGCCGCGTCGATCGTGCCGACGAACGGCTGCCCGATCAGCGATCTGGTCGGGTGCGTCCACCGGGTGCGGTCGGGGGCCATGACCACGATGAAGTCGGTGTGCGTGGCCAGTCGCGTCGCCTCGGCGTACGGCTGAAGGGTGACCGTCGGATCGGCCGAGCCGACCGCCTGGATGACCAGCGGTGAGCGTGCGAAGGCCTCGGCGATGCCGGTGACCTGGTCGACCGCGGCCTGGTCGGCGTCGTTGCTGGCGAGCAGCACCGCCCCGGCCGTGCCGATCGCGACGAGTAGGCTGACCACGAGAACTTGCAGCACGAACAGTTGCCGGGCGATACTCCAGTGCCCCGACCGCATCGATGTGCGTGACCAGAATGAACGCAATGGTGCCCCCGAGTTGAGACGCGGGCCACAGTCTGCGGCATGGCGACCGAGAGCCCTAACCCGCAGGTCAGGCGGGACCGTACACATATCCTCTATCTCGCCGTGATCGTGGCCGTCGTGGCCGGCATCCTGGTGGGTCTTCTCTTTCCGAAGCTCGGCGTCGACCTGAAACCGGTCGGCACCGGATTCGTCAGCCTGATCAAGATGATGATCAGCCCGGTCATCTTCTGCACCATCGTGGTCGGTGTCGGCTCGGTGCGGAAGGCGGCCCAGGTCGGCAAGGTCGGCGGGCTCGCACTGGGCTACTTCCTGACGATGTCCACCGTGGCGCTGATCATCGGCCTGGTCGTCGGCAACATCATCCACCCCGGTTCGGGCCTGCACCTGACGCCGGAGGTGGCCGCGGCCGGCCACAAGCAGGTCACCGTGACCACCGGCGCCGAGGATCAGATCCTCGGGTGGATCCCGTCGACGCTGGTCAGCGCGCTGACCTCGGGCCAGGTGCTGCAGACGCTGCTGGTGGCGCTGCTGGTCGGCTTCGGCATCCAGGCGCTCGGCACGCGCGGCGAGCCGATCCTGCGCGGCGTCCAGTCGATCCAGACGCTGGTCTTCAAGGTCCTGTCGATGATCCTGTGGCTGGCCCCGATCGGCGCGTTCGGCGCGATGGCCGCGGTGACCGGAGCCGGCGGCGTGAAAGCGCTGACCAGCCTGCTGCAGATGATGCTCGGCTTCTACCTCACCTGCGCGATCTTCGTGTTCGTGGTGCTGGCCGCGATCCTGTGGACGTTCGCCCGGATCAACCTGTTCAGCCTCCTGCGCTACCTGGCCCGGGAGTTCCTGCTGATCCTGTCGACCTCGTCGTCCGACTCGGCGCTGCCGCTGCTCATGGCCAAGATGAACCACCTCGGCGTGAGCAAGCCGGTCGTCGGCATCACGGTGCCGACCGGCTACTCGTTCAACCTCGACGGCACCGCGATCTACCTGACCATGGCGTCGCTGTTCGTGGCCGACGCGCTGGACAAGCCCCTCTCGCTCGGCTCGCAGATCTCGCTGCTGCTGTTCATGGTCGTGGCCTCCAAGGGCGCGGCCGGGGTCACCGGCGCGGGCCTGGCCACGCTGGCCGGCGGCCTGCAGAGCCACCAGCCCGCACTGGTCGACGGCGTCGGCCTGATCGTCGGCATCGACCGGTTCATGTCGGAGGCGCGGGCGCTGACCAACTTCGCCGGCAACGCGGTCGCCACCGTCGTGATCGGCAACTGGACCGGCGAGTTCGACCGGGAGCGCGCCCGGGCCGTGCTGGCCGGCGAGGACCCGTTCGACCCCACCTCGATGATCGACGAGGACGACGACGTGTCGGCGTCGAGGCCGGTTTCGCCCGCTCCTTCGCCGGCCTCCTCGGCGCCCGCGGGTCCGGCCGCCCCCGCAGTCTGATCCGTGGGCCGGTAAAGAGGCGCACCGGTGTTTGCCCCCCGCTCACCGGTGCGCCTTTCCCATGTCTTTCAGAAGGCCGATGTCTTTCAGAAGGCCGAACCCGTGGTCGGCCCGTTCCCGGCGACACAGTGGAGGTAGCTGGTGCTGCCGCCCTCGGGCGTGGGGATCGGCCAGGCGTCGATGAGCCAGCCGCCGGTCTTCTTCTGGTCCTTGCTGCGCTGCTGCATGAAGGCGCGCGAGCAGGCCTTTTTGACGTCGGGGCGCTTCAGCAGGGCGTCGGTGTCGACGTTGAGGAGGTCGACGTCGTCGGGCAGCGGGATCGCGGCGAAGGTCTGCACGTAGTGGGGTTCTCCGCAGTCGGCCCGCTTCGGCGGGATGATCCGGCCGGCGATGTTGGTGATGCCACCCCAGCACATCTCCTCGGTCGGGCAGAGTTCGGCGTCGCATCGGCGGAAACCGGCCGGGATGACGGACTTCGCCGGGGAGGTGGCGGTGCCGCCGGGCGTGCTCGCGCCGGCCTCGTCGCCGTGGCCGCCGCCGCGGGTCACGCCCCAGACGGCGATCCCGGCGCCGGCCAGCAGCACGACGACGAAGGCGGCGACGATCGAGACCCGGCTGCGGGTCCGGGAGCGGCCGGCGTCGCCGGGCGGGGGAGTGCCGGAGCCCGGCGCCGGCAGGCTGCCCGCGCCGAGTGACGGCGGGCCGCCGAAGCCGGGCGGCGACGGCGCGGGCGGGTGCGGGGTGTGACCCACCGGCGGTGGGGTGTTTCCGGGGGCGCGCAGGCCGGCGGCGGCCGTGCGGGCGGCGTCGGCCAGGGCGGCCGCGGACGGCCAGCGCTGCCCCGGGTCGACGGCCAGGGCACCCTCGACGACGGCCAGGACCGGCGGCGGCAGCGCGAACCCGATCGACCGGGGCGCCTGCTGCACGCGCAGAATCGCCACGGCGTACGGATTGTCGGCCTGGAACGGCCGCTGCCCGGCGAGGCATTCGTAGGCGGTCAGCCCCAGGGCGTACACGTCGGTGAGCGGCCCCACCGGGTGGCCGAGCACCTGCTCCGGCGAGAGGTAGCTCGGCGTGCCGAGGATCGCCCCGGAGGCGGTCAGCCGGCTCGCGTCCTCGTGCCGGGAGATGCCGAAGTCGGTGACCACGACCTGGCCGTCCGGGCGGACCAGCAGGTTCGCCGGTTTGACGTCGCGGTGCACGAGCCCGGCCGCGTGCACCGCCTGCAGCCCCTCGGCCGCCTGTGCGATCACCCGCATGGTGTCGGCCGGTCCGAGGCGCCCCACCCGGGCGAGCAGCCCGCCGAGGGACTCGCCGTCGACGAACTCCATCACCAGGTAGGTCACCCCGGCGTCGCTGCCGTAGTCGTGGATCGACGCCACCGCCGGATGGTTGACCCGGGCCATCGCCGTCGCCTCGGACAGGAAGCGGTGGGCGAACCCGGGGTCGGCGGCCACCGCGGGCAGCATCACCTTGACCGCGACCGTACGCCCGAGCACCTCGTCGGTCCCGCGCCACACCTCGCCCATGCCCCCGGCGCCGATCCGCACGTCCAGGCGGTACCGGCCGCCCAGCCTCACCCCAGGTCCCAGCGTCACGCCGGACAGCTTAGGTCCCCGGGCGTCCGATCCCGGCCCATCGGCCAACGGGCGTTACGAGTTGCGAGACGCTGTGCCGGCGACGGTCGTGTAATGCATGACGAAGCTGCCGCCCACCGCGTCGATCACCTCGGCGTAGTCGTCGAGCAGGGCGCGCAGGAGGTCGGGCGGAACCCGCGAACCCAGGCCGCCGAACGTCGGCAGCACGTCGAGCCACGCCTCTGTGGAGTACGTGAAGTCCCACTCGAAGCGCGACTCTTCGACCGGTCCGAACGACCCGGTCCGGTCGAGCCCGGCCGCCGCGGTCGCGACCATCCGGGCGTACCCGTCGGCGATGGAGCCTTCGAAGGCCCAGGGGCTCGGCGCTTTCGGCAGATGCCGGCTCTGCACGTCGCGGAACGCCCGACGGATGTCCGGCGGGGGCTCGAACGCGTTCCAGAACAGCGCGATCAGCCCGCCCGGCCGTAGCACCGACGCCGCCTTGGCCGCGCCGGCCGCCGGGTCGATCCAGTGCCAGGTCTGCGCGGCGATCAGCGTGTCGAAGGTGCGGCCGGCCGGGTCCCAGTCCTCGAACTTGGCCACCTCGCACTCGATGCCCGATTCGCGCGCCACCGTGGCCATCCGCGCGTCCACGTCGACGCCGAGCACCTGGCAGCCGGCGTCTCGGAAGAGGCGGGCCGCGATGCCGGTGCCGCAGCCGACATCGAGGGTTGACGGGCCCGGGCCGGCGGCTTTCACCCGGGCGACGAGAGCAGGCGGATAGGAGGGACGGGCACGGTCGTACCGTGCCGCCTCGGCGCCGAAGGCCTCGGCGGTCGTCCGCTGTTCGTGTACCTCGGGCATGACTGGCCTCCCGTCGAAGTGGGCACGTGCCCACAAGCTAG
>NZ_JBFBAD010000208.1:0-13048 GCF_040682075.1 Actinoplanes sp. NPDC051411
CAGCGCTTGTGGACGACGGGCGGAAACTGTCGTACCTGCCTGGTTGAGTCGGCCCCGCCCAGCGCCGGGGTGGGGGCGGTCAGCGGCCGTGTGAGACAGCCAGCGCTTGTGGATGACGGGCGGAAACTGTCGTACCTGCCTGGTTGAGTCGGCCCCGCCCAGCGCCGGGGTGGGGGCGGTCAGCGGCCGTGTGAGGCAGCCAAGATCAAAAAAGGGGCCCGGCCGAAGATCGGCCGGGCCTCCGTCGTGCGACTCGTCAGACGCGGGTGAAGATCAGGGCCACGTTGTGGCCGCCGAAGCCGAACGAGTTGTTCATGGCCGCCGGGATGTCGAGCGGGCGGGCCTTGTGCGCCGCCACGTCGAGGTCGAGGCGGTCGTCCGGGTCGTCGAGGTTGATGGTCGGCGGGACCACGCTGTCGCGGATCGCCAGGATCGTGGCGATCGACTCGAGCGCGCCGGCCGCGCCGAGCAGGTGACCGGTCATCGACTTGGTCGACGTGATGACCGGATGGGTGCCGACCGCCGTCTTGATGCCGATGATCTCGCCCATGTCGCCGGCCGGTGTCGAGGTGGCGTGCGCGTTGACGTGGACGATGTCGGCACCGGTCAGGCCGGCGTCCTTGATCGACTTGCTCATCGCGCGGATGCCGCCCTTGCACTCCGGGTCGGGCTGGACGATGTCGTAGCCGTCCGAGGTGATGCCGGCGCCGGCCAGGCGGGCGTACACCCGCGCGCCGCGAGCCGCGGCGTGATCGGCCCGCTCGAGCACCACCGCGCCCGAGCCCTCGCCGAAGACGAAGCCGTCGCGGCCCTTGTCCCAGGGGCGGGACGCCCGCTCGGGTTCGTCGTTACGCGTCGACATGGCGCGCATCGAGGTGAAGCCGGCGAACGGCAGCGGGTGGATGACCGCCTCGGTGCCGCCGGCCACGACCACGTCGGCCCGGCCGGAACGGATGATGTCGAGACCGAGCGCCAGCGCCTCGGCGCCGGTCGCGCAGGCGCTGGCCATGGCGTGCACGCCGGCCCGCGCCTTCAGGTCGATGCCGATCCAGGCCGCGGGCCCGTTCGGCATGAGCATCGGCACCGTGTGCGGGCTGACCCGCCGCGGGCCGGAAGCCTCCAGGATGTCGTCCTGGGCGAGGAGGGTCTGGGCGCCGCCGATGCCGCTGCCGAAGCTGACCGCGAGGCGTTCCGGGTCGAGCCCGGAGTCTTCCAGGCCGGAGTCGGCCCAGGCCTGCTGGGCGGCGATCAGGGCGACCGCCTCGGACCGGTCCAGCCGGCGCAGTTTCACCCGGTCGATGACCTCGGAGGGCTCGACCACGAGTTCGGCCGCGATCCGGGCCGGCATCTGCTGGGCCCACTCCTGGGTGAGGAGCCTCACCCCGGAGCGGCCGTTGAGCATGGCGTCCCAGGTGGACGCGACGTCCCCGCCCAACGGGGTGGTCGCGCCGAGCCCGGTGACGACGACGTCTACATTGCTCATCTCAGTGATTCGCCTCGATGTAGCTGACCGCGTCACCGACGGTCTTCAGGTTCTGGACCTCGTTGTCGGGGATCTTGACCCCGAACTTCTCCTCGGCCGCCACCACGACCTCGACCATCGACAGCGAGTCGACGTCCAGGTCGTCGGTGAACGACTTGCCCTCCGCGACGTCGTCCGGGTTGACCCCGGCGACCTCCTCGAGGATCTCGGCCAGGCCCGAGGTGATCTCTTCGCGAGTAGCCATTTCTGGTGTTTCCTTTCAATGGTGGGAAATGCCGCTTACGGACAGCGGACGACCTGACCGGCATAGGTAAGACCGCCGCCGAACCCGAAGAGCAGCACGGGGGCGCCGGACGGCACCTCGCGCCGCTCGACGAGCTTGGACAGCGCGAGCGGCACACTAGCCGCCGAGGTGTTGCCCGACTCGATCAGGTCCTTGGCCACGACCACGTCCGGGCCGAGTCCGAGGCGCTTCACGATGCCGTCGATGATGCGGGTGTTGGCCTGGTGCGGCACGAACGCCGCCAGCTCGGAAGGCTCGATGCCGGCCTTGTGGCAGGTCTCGATCGCGAACGGGGCGAGCGCGGTGGTCGCCCAGCGGAAGACGATCTGGCCGTCCTGCTTGATGTACGGCTGGATGCCCTCGATCTTCAGCACGTCGCCCTTGTCGGGTGCCGAGCCCCAGAGCACCGGGCCGATGCCGGCCTGCTCGCCGTCGGGCACGCCGGTCACGACCGCGGCGCCCGCGCCGTCGCCGAAGAGCACGGCGGTGGTGCGGTCGGTCCAGTCGGTCACGTCGGAGAGCTTTTCCGCGCCGATGACCAGGGCGTTGCGGGCCGCGCCGGCGCGGATCGCGTGGTCGACGGTGCCCAGGGCGTACGAGAAGCCGGAGCAGGCCGTGTTCAGGTCGTACGCCGCGGGCGCCGTGATGCCGAGCCGGGCCGCCACCCGGGTCGACACGTTGGGGCAGCGGTCGATCGACGAGCACGTGGCGACCGTGACGAGGTCGATGTCGGACGCGCTGAGACCGGAGGCGGCCAGCGCCTTCTCGGCCGCGTAGGTGGCCATGTCGGCGACCGACTCGGACTCGGCGATACGGCGCTCCGCGATGCCGACCCGGTCCTTGATCCACGCGTCGTTGGTGTCGATCGTGGCGGCCAGGTCGTCGTTGGTGACGATGCGCGAGGGCTGGTAATGGCCCATCGCGACGATGCGGGAACCCGCGGTCATCGTGCTGCTCCTTCGGTCGCGATCTCAGAGGCGACGCCGTGGCGGGCGATCAGGTCGCGGGCCGCGGGTAGGTCGTCGGGGGTGTTGAGGGTGACGATCTCGGGGGCACCGTCGCCCTTGAGTTCGCGCTTGACCAGGCCGGCCAGGGTGCCGGCCGGTGGCAGCTCGATGATGCCGGTGACGCCAAGGTCTTTGAGCGCCGCCATGCAGAGGTCCCAGCGGACCGGCGCGGTCACCTGCCGCACCAGCCGCCGGAGCATTTCGTGGCCGTCGGCCACCGTGGTGCCGTCGAGGTTGGACAGCAGGGTGCGGGCCGGGTCGTTCACGGTCACGCCGCCGGCCAGCGCGTCGAGCGCGGTCTCGGCGGGCGCCATGTAGGGGGTGTGGAAAGCGCCCGCGACCTGCAGCGCCCGGACCCGGGACGCGGCGGGTGGTTCCGCCTGGAGTTTGGCCAGCGCGTCTAGTGCGCCGGCCGCGACGACCTGAACGGCCGCGTTGCGGTTGGCCGGGTAGAGCCCGAGCCTCTCGATCGTGGCCAGCACTTCGGCGGGGTCGCCGCCGACCACGGCGCTCATGCCGGTCGGCTCGAGCGCGCAGGCGGCGGCCATCTCGCGGCCGCGGACGCCGGCCAGGCCGATGGCGGCCTCGGGGGAGAGCACTCCGGCCAGCGCGGCCGCGCCGAGCTCGCCGACGCTGTGGCCGGCGACCAGGCTGACCTGGTCGAGTGGCAGGTGCCCGCCGGCCAGTAGTGCGGCGGCGACGAGCAGCGGCTGGGTGCGGGCGGTGTCCTTGATCTCGTCGGCCTCGGCCTGGGTGCCGAGGTGGAGCAGATCGATGCCGGTGAGGGCGGACCACCACCGCAGCCGGGCCTCGGAGCCGTCGAGGTCGAGCCACGGAGTCAGGAAGCCGGGCTTCTGGGAACCCTGGCCGGGAGAAAGTACGGCGAGCACGTCTAGAGACTCTTCCGGATCCGGGCGGTTGTAGCGGTAGCCGCCGACGACGAAACCCTACGACGACTGTTGTGGGGTTCCTACAAACGACTCGTCGACTTCTACCGATTCGAGCGAGTTTATAACCGCTCGAACCGCCGAATGATCATGTGAAGCCGCAGGTGATTTAGCTCGCAGGATCCAGACGCCCGATCGTGAGCGCCAAACGCAGCGCGAACGCGTCCCGGCCGTCCAGGGGCGAGAGCCCGGTCACCTCGGCCACCCGCTTGAGCCGGTAACGGACCGTGTTCGGATGCACATAAAGCTCGCGGGATGCACTCTCCAGTACCCCGCCGGCGGCGAAAAACGCATCGAGGGTCTCCAGCAATCCGCCGCCGGCCTTGGCCAGCGCCGCGTACGCGTCGTGCCGCAGCGTCCGCCGCGCCTCCATGTCGCCGGCCAGGGTCCGCTCGGGCAGCAGCGCCTCGGCGGTCACCGGGGAGGGCGCCCCGGGCCAGGCCGGCGCCGCGCGGAAGCCGGCCAGCGCGGCCCGCGCCGATTCGGTGGCCTGGTCGAGCGAGGGTACGGCGTGCCCGACCACGATCGGCCCCTCGCCGAAGCTGACCGCCAGGGCGCTCGCGCTGGCCACCGGGTCGGTCGCCCCGCCCATCACCACGACCAGCCGGTCGCCGTGCACCCCGCCGATCACCTCGAACCGGGCCCGGCGGGCGGCCCGGTAGACCGCGTGCAGCACGGCGGTGATGTCGCCGCCCGGCGACCGGCCGACCACGACCGCCACCGGCGGCGCGTCGGCCCAGCCCAGCGCGGCCGCCCGGCTGGCCAGCACGTCCGAGGAGTCGCCGCGCAGCAGCGCGTCGACCAGCATCGCCTGGAGCCGGGCGTCCCAGGCGCCGCGCGATTCGGCCGCGCGGGCGTAGACCCGGGCCGCCGAGAACGCGATCTCCCGCGAGAACTTGAGGATGGCCTGGAGCAGCGCCTCCTCCTCGCCCGGAGCGGCGAGCGACGAGACCTGCGACTCGGCCACGTCGATCGTGACCTTGATCAGCTGTACGGCCTGGGTCAGCGTGATCGACCGGGCCAGCGCTCGCGGTGCGGCGGCGAAGACGTCGTCGGAGATCTCCTGGGTGGTCTCGGCGATCGTGCCGCCCGAGCGCAGCCACTCGACCAGCGAGCGCACACCGGCCTGGGCGACCAGCATGACCCAGGAGCGCTGATCGGCCGGCAGGGCCCGGAACCAGGGGAGTGTCTCCTCCATCCGGGCCACGGCGGTGCTGGCCAGCGCCCCGGTGTGCCGGTCGATCCGGCGCAGGGTCACGGCGAGAGGGGGTTGTCCCGCGCCGCGTCGAGCCTCAGCCACGCCATCAGCCTGCCACGTCGCGAAACGCGGGAAGAACCGCACGATCTGGGAGATTTGTCCGGTGTAGCGGTGCGCCCCTGCCGCGATTTCGGTCGGTGACCTGGCATGGTGTCGTGCTAGCGACACGGACTCCCGGTCCGCCAGAGGTAAACCTGGCCGGCCGGGTGCCGATCAAAGCGCACGTGAGACAACGCGAGCAGCAGGGTGAGGGAGGCGAGATGGTGGAACGGGAGGACGGGCCGCTGCCCGCCGACAACGATCCGGCGCTCGACGACACGACGTCGCCACCTCCGGCCGAGGACGAGCCGGTGGTGCCGGGCCCGAGCCGGGTCGGCTGCCGGACCGAGCTGCGCGGCTGGGCCGGTGCGCACCTGCACGGTGCCGTGCGCCCGCGCCGTCGTGCCGTCGGCCGCGGCCGGCCGCCCGGCCGCTGGTGCTGAGAGCTAACTCGACCGGGTGAGACGCCCGGCGCGTCCGCCACGCCGGGCGGGCGCGTCTGACCACCTTGAGGCGTGGACGACAAGAGACGGCTGATCCTCGACCAGGCTCTCGCGCTGGTCGACGAGCGCGGCCTGGCCGCCATGTCGATGCGCGCGGTCGCCGAGCGCGTCGGGCTCACGTCGATGGCGCTCTATCCGTACGTCGGCGGCAAGGACGCTCTGCTTGACGGCCTGGTCGACCTGCTCACGCTGGAACTCGGCTCGAAGGTCGGCGAGGATCTCGCCGACATCGACTGGCGTCGGCGGTTGGTCGCCCTCGGTCGGGCGGTCCGGTCTCTGGCGTACGCGCATCCGGCCGCCTTCCCGCTGCTCCTCAACCGGCAAGCGGCCGGGGCGTCGGCGTCCTGGCTCGTCGCCGCGCTGCGCGGAGTTCTGCACGACGCCGAGGTGCCGGCCGCCCGCATCCCGCGGCTGGCCCGGCTGATCTGCGCGTTCCTGCTCGGTTACACCACCGGCGAGGTCACCGGTGGCCTTCCGGCCACCGAGCCGGGGCTGGGCGACCGGGGGAAGGCGGCGGCCGAGTTCGAAGAGGACCTTCAAGATCTCGTACGCCTCGTCGAGGCCACTGTTCGGGTCGGATGATCCCGTTCGGCACAGATTGGAGCGTTTGCCGATCTATAAAGGGCTTATGTCCGGCGACGACGATGGTCTGCACGAGTTCGTGGCCGGCCGCCTGCCGCACCTGCGCCGCTCGGCGTTCCTGATGTGCGGCGACTGGGAGCTGGCGACCGAGCTCACCCTCGCCTGTCTGGCCCGGGTCGTGGCCGACACGCGAAGGGGCGTCGTGGCCGATCCGGACGTCTACGCGTACGCCGAACTGATGGAGGCGTGCCGCCGCCGCAACCGCCGCCGGGAGCATGTCTTCGTGGCGTCGGGCGGCGCCGAAGGCGTCGAAGCCGAGTCGATCCTGCTCCTCGACGCCCTGCACAAGCTCACCCCGCGCTGCCGGGCGGTGCTGGTGCTGCGCTACTGGGACGGCTTCGACGTGGACGCCACCGGCGCGATGCTCGACCTGGACGACGACCGCATCGAAGCCTACGAGCAGGCCGGCCTGGCCGCCCTCGAGCGCCTGCTGGCCCGCGCCGAGGTGGCGATCTCCCAGTGAGCGGCGGGCGCGACGCATCGGCGGCGCGGCTCCCAGCCGGCGCGGAGACCGCCGGCGGCGGAGCGGCCGCCCGGCCGCCGGCCGGCGCGGGAACGGCGGTGGCCCGGTGACCGCGCCGCTGGCCGAGCTGCTCGGGCACGTGCTGGACGGCGAGCCGGCGCTGACCGACGAGGTCGACGAGGTCTTCCGCCGGGCCGAGGCGCTGCGCCGCCGCCGGGCCCGGCTGCTGCTGGTCGCGGGAGCGGTGATCGCCGCGACCATCGTGCTCGCCGGCTATCTGCTGACCACCACGCTGCTGCCGGCCCGCGGATCGCCCCGGGCGCTTCCGGCGAGCCCGGCGGTCACGCCTTCGGCCGTTCCGGTGCCGTCCGCGATCGCCGATCCGGTGCTCGCCCTGATCGTGCCGCTGGCCGACGCCGCCCACCTGCGGATCGTGCCCCGGCCGCCGGAGCGCGGCTTCGGCTGGCGGCAGTATTCCGTGCGGACGGCGGACGGGCAGCCGCGCGGGACGGTCCAGGTCGCGGTCTTCGCCCGGCCGGACGGGCTCTGCTTCCCGCGCCGCAACGGCAAGGACGGCTGCGCCCGCGCCGACCGGGCCGGCGGTGACGTCGACTACGTGCGCTACGGCGAGGGCACCGACCCGGACTGGCAGGTCAACGAGGCGATCGCCCGCCGCACCTCGGACGGCCGCACGGCCGCGCTGATGGCGACCGGCGAGCGGGACGCCACCGACCCGGCCGAGGCCACGCCGCCGCTCAGCGGAAGCCAGGTCGAGCAGCTGGCGACCGATCCGCGGCTGCTCGCCGGCTTCGGCCCGGGGGAGGGCTGCGACGGACCGTCGTCCAACGCCTGCCCGGTCTTCAAGGTCCCGGTGCCCGAGGCCGACTAGACCAGGCGCCCGACGGGGCCGGGCGGAGGGTCAGGCCAGGGTCTGGCGCAGGGACAGGCCAGGGTCGGGCGCAGGGTCAGGCCAGGGTCGGGCGGAGGGTCAGGCCAGCGTCGCGCGGGGGAGTCAGACCAGCGTCGGGCGGGGAGCCAGACCGGGGCCGGGCCGGAGTCAGGCCAGGGCCGGGCGGATCGGGCGAGGGTGGCCGGCGGAGCGGGCTAGACGCGGCGGCGGATCAGGAAGGCGACGCCGGCCAGGCCGAACAGGACGACCACCAGGACCGCGCCGTTGAGCAGGAAGAGCCGGCGGATCTGGTCGAGGAAGCTGTTCACCCCGGCGACCGGGTCGATGGCGTCGCTCGAGGGCGAGATGTCGGTGCCCACGCCGCCGCCGATGCCGCCGTTGATGGTGTCGGGCTTGGGCTTCAGCGGGGCGCCGGCCGCGCGCAGCGCCTCCGGCATCGTCAAGCGGCCGTAGAACCAGCCGTCGGTCACCTTTTTGCCCGGCTGCTTGGCCATGCGGTGGGCCCGCGGGCCGCCGGCGGCCGTCGGGTAGAGGTCGTAGACCTGGGACGGCGCGTTCTTGACCAGGACGGTGATCGTGTATTTCGGGCCGAGCTTGCTCGCGGCCGGCGCGGCGGTCTGCGGCTTGGCCGCGGCCAGCCAGCTGACCTCGTCGTAGAGCGTCTGGAACAGGCGGGGCTGGGTGGCCTGCTGCACGGCGACCTTGCCGCCGGGCAGATCGCCGCCGACGACCTGCACCCCGCTGGGCGCCGGCGTCTTGGGCGCGGCGCTCGCCGGACCCCCGGCACCGATCGCCAGCGCGACGCCCACGGCCGCCACACCGGCCGCCGCGACGAGCCGCGTGATCGCCGTTCGAACCATAGTCCGGCCTCCCCGCCCCGTGGTGGACATGGCTTCGTTGCACCGCTGGTCGCCCGCGCCGGTGGAGCGCGAACCGCCGACGCCTTTCAGCCTCTCCCGGACCCCTGCCCGGGCGCATCTCGAGCCGGGACGAATTGGAGCCATCTGGGGATGACCGAGACGACGACGGCCGTTGATCAGCGGCCGAATAGTACCCACAGCACGCAACCGAACAGGAGCCGCGGTCACCCGCTCAGCCGATTTCGTTACCGGAATGAAGGGCAACGATGGCGGCCCGACCGCCATGTGCGGTATCGGGGCAAAAAGCGGGCGCCCCCGGACGACGTCAGCCGTCCGAGGGCACCCGCGTACGCGAAAGAGGGAGTGACTCAGAGCGCGGCGCGCGCCGCCCGCAGTCGCCGCAGGGTCGGCTCGCGTCCGAGGACCTCCAGGGACTCGAAGAGCGGAAGGCCCACCGCGCGCCCGGTGACCGCGACCCGGACCGGCGCCTGGGTCTTGCCCAGCTTGAGCTCACGGGCGAGCCCGACCCGCTCCAGCGCGGCCTTGAGCGGCTCGGCCGACCAGTCGTCGAGCGCCTCGAACGCTTCGGCGGTGGCGTCGAGGATCTCGGCCGCGTCGCCCTTCATCGCCTTGGCCCAGGACGTCTCGTCGCGCACCGGCTCGTCGAGGAAGAAGAAGTCGACGTAGTCGACGATCTCGGCCAGCACCGCGATGCGGGTCTGGGCCAGCGGGGCGACCGCGGTGAAGGTCTCGACGTCGAACGCCTCCGGGCGCCACGGCGGGGCCGGGATGGTCTCGGTGCCGGACAGCCAGGGCGCGCAGACCGCGGCGAACTCGTCCGGCGCGAGGGCCCGGATGTAGTCGCCGTTGAACGCCCGCAGCTTCTTCACGTCGAAGAAGGCCGGCGCGTGGTTGACCTCCTCGAGCCGGTATTCGTCGAGGATGACCTGCCACGGGACGATCTCGCGGTCGCCGGACGGGGCCCAGCCGAGCAGCATCAGATAGTTTTTCATCGCGGCGGCCAGGTAGCCCTCGTCGCGGTAGCCCTCCAGCGCCACCTTGTCGCGGCGCTTGGACAGCTTCTGCCGCTTCTCGTTGACGATGACCGGCACGTGCGCCCAGATCGGCGGGGTCACGCCCAGCGCCTCCCACAGCAGCTGCTGCTTGGGCGTGTTGGGCAGGTGCTCCTCGGCCCGGATCACGTGCGTGATGCCCATGGTCATGTCGTCGACGACGTTGGCCAGCAGGAACAGCGGGGAGCCGTCGCTGCGCGCGATGACGAAGTCCTCGATCAGCTTGTTTTCGAACGTGGGCTTGCCGCGGACGAGGTCGTCGACGATCGTCTCGCCCTCGTCGGGGGTGCGGAAGCGCAGCGCGCGGCCCTCGCCCGGGCCCAGGCCGCGGTCGCGGCAGAAGCCGTCGTAGCCGGTGTGCTGGTTGCCGGTGCGGGCGATCACGTCGTCGCGCGTGCAGTCGCAGTAGTAGGCCTTGCCCTCGCCGTACAGCCGGGTGGCGGCGGCGGCGTGGTCCTGCGCGTACGCCGACTGGAAGTAGGGCCCCTCGTAGGTCCCGCGTTCGATGCCGATCCAGTCGAGGGCCGAGATGATGCCCTCGGTCCACTCCGGACGGTTACGGGCGGCGTCGGTGTCCTCGATGCGGAGCACGAAGACGCCGTCGTGCTGGTGGGCGTAGATCCAGTTCTGCAGGGCCGACCGGGCACTGCCGACGTGGAACATGCCGGTCGGAGAAGGGGCGAAGCGTACGCGTACGGTCACCCGGTAAGACTACCCAGCGGGTATTCAGCGCACCGAGCGGATTCTCACGACGGCCACCGCCCCGGCCACGGTCACCGCCGCGGTCAGCCCGAACAGCGAGGGATAACCGCCCAGGTAGGTGACGATCGGGGCGGCCAGCGCGGGCCCCAGCACCTGGGGCAGCGCGGTGGCGATGTTGATGACGCCGAGGTCCTTGGCCCGGTCGGCGGCGGCCGGCAGCACCTGCGTGATCAGCGCGGTGTCGACCGCCAGATAGACGCCGTAGCCGGCCCCGAACAGCAGGGCCGCGACCAGCGAGACGGTCCAGGTGGGCCAGATCGCGAGCAGGGTCGCGGCGATCGCGATCAGGATGCCCGACCAGATCACGAAGATCTTGCGGCGGCCGATGCGGTCGGAGATGTAGCCGCCGATCATCGCGGTCAGGATCATCCCGACCGTATAGATCAGGATCATGTAGAGCAGGCCGGTGTCGGGGTCGGGGTAGTGCACGTCGTCGCTCAGGAAATAGAGCAGGTAGAGCGTGCCGAGCGCGTTGCCCATCTGGACCAGGAACCGGGTGCCCCAGGCCCACGCGAAGTCGGGGTTGCCCTTGAGGTCGAGCTTCCACCGGATCTTGGCGACCGGCGCCGGCCCGAGCGCGTCGTCGGGGGTGAACAGCGCGAACGGAATGGCCAGCACCAGCAGGCCGATGGTCAGCAGCAGATAGCCAGGGGCGATCGTGGTGACGACCGCGGTCACCAGGATGGCGCCCATGACCAGGCCGAGCGCCTGCGGCATCCCGATCCAGCCGGAGACCAGGCCGCGCTGGCTGACCGGCACCCGGTCGGGGACGGCGGCGGTCAGCGTGGCCAGCATGACGTTGAGCCCGACCTGGGCCAGCGCCCACCACAGGGTGACCGCGAGCAGGTTGTTCGCCTCGGACAGGCCGAGCAGGGCGATCGCCGAGGCCAGGATGCCGCTCAGGGTGAACAGGTGGCGGCGGCCGTAGGCCTTCCCGCGGAACCGGGGCCGCGCGCGGTCGGAGAGCGCACCGGCCAGCGGGTTGACGATCACCGCGACCACGGCGCCGACCCCGGTGACCAGGCTGAGCCAGAGCTCCTTGTCGTGCGAGACCAGGGCCTCGACCTGCTCCGGCAGCACGATCTGGACCGGGGTGAAGAACGCCATCCAGAGGCCGAGGTTGGCGGCGAAGAGCAGGCCGATCCACCGCCGACGCACCGGGATGACGGGTTCGGCAAGTGCCGGAACCCCGTGCGCGACGGCCATCCAGCCTCCCTAACGTGAAATTTCTTCGGAGGTTAAGGGATCGACGCCCCGCTCCGGAAGGCCTCGTCACTCGCAGCTTACGGAAGGTGTCGCGCGGTGGCCATGGTGCGCTTGAGGGGGATGAGGCGGTGCTGGTTGACGAAACGACTGAGCCGCCGCCCGGGAGTCCCGGACGGCGGCTCGTCAGACCTGCTTAGCTGTCGCCGCCGGTCTCGCCCACCGGGGCGGCCGTGACGTCGTCGATCGCGTACTTCTTGGCGGCCTCGGCCGGCACGTGCGACGGCACCTTGCCCTTCGCCGCCAGCTGGCGCAGGGCGGCGACCGCGATCGACTCGGCGTCGACATGGAAGTGCCGCCGCAGCGCGTGTCGCGTGTCGCTCATGCCGTAGCCGTCGGTGCCCAGCGAGACGTACTCGTTCGGCACCCAGCGGGCGATCAGGTCGGGCACGGCCCGCATGAAGTCGCTGACCGCGACCACGGGACCCTTGGTCGGCTCCAGCTTCTGCTGGATGTAGGGCTTCCTCGGCTGGTCGCCCGGGTTGAGCAGGTTGTGCTCCTCGACCTCGACCGCGTCGCGGCGCAGCTCGGTCCAGCTGGTCACCGACCAGACGTTGGCGGCCACGCCCCAGTCCTGGGCCAGCAGCTGCTGGGCCTTGAGCGCCCACTGCATGCCGGTGCCGGACGCCAGGACCTGCGCCTTGGGCCCGTTCGTCTCGGGCGCCGGCGAGTAGAGGTAGATGCCCTTGAGCAGGCCCTCCACGTCCACGTTCTCCGGCTCGACGGGCTGCAGGATGGGCTCGTTGTAGAGGGTGAGGTAGTAGAAGATGTTCTCCGGCTTCTCGCCGTACATCCGGTGGAGGCCGTTCTCCATGATGTGCGCGATCTCGAACGCGAACGCCGGATCGTAGGCCACGACCGCCGGGTTGGTCGCCGCGATGAGCAGCGAGTGCCCGTCCTCGTGCTGCAGGCCCTCACCGTTGAGCGTGGTGCGGCCGGCGGTGGCGCCGAGCAGGAAGCCGCGGGTCATCTGGTCGGAGGCCGCCCAGAACTCGTCCGCAGTTCGCTGGAAGCCAAACATCGAGTAGAAGATGTACAGCGGGATCATCGGTACGCCGTGCGTCGCGTACGACGTCCCGGCCGCGATGAAGCTCGCCGTCGACCCGGCCTCGTTGATCCCCTCGTGCAGGATCTGGCCGTTGGTCGCCTCCTTGTACGACAGGAAGAGCTCCCGGTCGACCGAGGTGTAGGTCTGGCCGTGCGGGTTGTAGATCTTCTTGGTCGGGAACAGGGAATCCATCCCGAACGTACGTGCCTCGTCGGGGATGATCGGGACCCAGCGGGCGCCGAAGTCCTTGTCCTTCATGATGTCCTTGAGCAGGCGGACGAAGGCCATCGTGGTGGCCACCTTCTGCTTGCCCGAGCCCCGCTTGACGTCGCCGAACGCCTTCGAGTCGGGGATGTTCAGCGGGATGACCTTGGTGTTGCGGGACGGCAGGTAGCCGCCGAGCTCACGCCGGCGCTCCTGGAGGTACTGGATCTCGTCGGACTTCTCGCCCGGGTGGTAATAGGGCGGAAGGTACGGGTTTTCCTCCAGCTGTTTGTCGCTGATGTC
>NZ_JBFBAD010000209.1:0-12989 GCF_040682075.1 Actinoplanes sp. NPDC051411
CGCGGCGCTCGCCACCGGAGCGCTGGCGCCGGCGGCGCGGCTCGCCACCGTCGCCGCGGGGACCGCGGTCCTCGCGCGGCGGGCGGCTCTCGCGACCACCCTCGGAGGAGGAAGGTGCGGCGGCCGCGGCCGGCGCCTCCTCGCCCTCGGGGCGGACCTTGTCGAGGTAGATCTTGCCGCGGCCGTCGATGTCCGCGATGGACACCTCGACCTTGTCGCCGACGTTGAGGAAGTCCTCGACCTTGTCGACCCGCTTGCCGTCGCCCACCTTGGAGATGTGCAGCAGGCCGTCGCGGCCCGGGAGCAGCGAGATGAACGCGCCGAACGCGGCCGTCTTGACGACCGTGCCGAGGAACTTGTCGCCGACCTTGGGCAGCGTCGGGTTGGCGATCGCATTGATCCGCTCGACCGCGGCCTCGGCCGACGGGCCGTTGGTCGCGCCGACGTAGATCGTGCCGTCGTCCTCGATCGAGATATCGGCGCCGGTCTCGTCCTGGATCGCGTTGATCGTCTGGCCCTTGGGGCCGATCACCATGCCGATCTTGTCGACCGGGATCTTGACCGAGGTGACGCGCGGGGCGTACTCCGACATCTCGGCCGGAGCGGCGATCGCGTCGGCCATCACGCCGAGGATCGTCGCGCGGGCGTCGTGCGCCTGCTGCAGGGCGGCCGCCAGCACGTCCGACGGGATGCCGTCGAGCTTGGTGTCGAGCTGCAGCGCGGTGACGAACTCGCTGGTGCCGGCGACCTTGAAGTCCATGTCGCCGAACGCGTCCTCGGCACCCAGGATGTCGGTCAGCGCGACATATTGCGTCTTGCCGTCGACCTCGTCCGAGATGAGGCCCATCGCGATGCCGGCGACCGGCGCCTTCAGCGGCACGCCGGCCTTCAGCAGCGACAGCGTGGAGGCGCAGACCGAGCCCATCGAGGTCGAGCCGTTGGAGCTCAGCGCCTCGGAGACCTGGCGGATCGCGTACGGGAACTCCTCGCGCGGCGGCAGCACGGGCACGAGCGCCCGCTCGGCCAGCGCACCGTGACCGATCTCGCGGCGCTTCGGCGAGCCCACCCGGCCGGTCTCACCGGTCGAGTAGGGCGGGAAGTTGTAGTTGTGCATGTAGCGCTTGGTCTTCTCGGGCGAGAGGGTGTCGAGCGCCTGCTCCATGCGCAGCATGTTGAGCGTGGTCACGCCCAGGATCTGGGTCTCGCCCCGCTCGAACAGCGCCGAGCCGTGCACCCGCGGCAGAACGCCGACCTGGGCGCTCAGCGGGCGGATGTCACGCGGGCCGCGGCCGTCGATGCGGATCTGCTCGCGCAGCACCCGCTGGCGCACCTCGGTCTTGGTGACCGAGCGGAAGGCGGCCGAGATCTCCTTCTCGCGACCCTCGAAGCGCTCGTCGAGCAGCTCGTGGGCCTTGGCCTTGACCAGGTCGAGGGCCTCTTCACGCTCCTGCTTGGCAGCGATCTTGAGGGCCTCGGCGGTCTCCTCGCGGACGGCCTCGGTGACGGCGGCGTAGACGTCGTCCTGGTAGTCGAGGAAGACCGGGAACTCGACGGCCGGCTTGGAGGCGATCGCGGCCAGCTCGCTCTGCGCGCGGCAGAGCTCACGGATGGCCGGCTTGGCGGCCTCGAGGCCGCTCGCGACGATCTCCTCGGTCGGCGCGGCGGCGCCGCCCTGGATCAGCTTGATCGCGCCGGGGGTGGCCTCGGCCTCGACCATCATGATCGCGACATCGCCGTCCTCGACGACCCGGCCGGCGACCACCATGTCGAAGGTGGCCCGCTCGAGCTCCTCGTGGGTCGGGAAGGCGACCCACTGGCCGTCGATGTGCGCGACCCGGGTCGAGCCGATCGGGCCGCTGAACGGCAGGCCCGAGAGTTTGGTCGACATCGAGGCGCCGTTCATGGCGACGACGTCGTAGGGGTGGGCCGGGTCGAGGGCGAGCACGGTCTCGACGACCTGGACCTCGTTGCGCAGGCCCTTGGTGAAGGACGGGCGCAGCGGCCGGTCGATGAGGCGGCAGGTGAGGATCGCGTCCTCGCTCGGGCGGCCTTCGCGGCGGAAGAACGAGCCGGGGATGCGGCCCGCGGCGTACATCCGCTCCTCGACGTCGACGGTGAGCGGGAAGAAGTCGAAGTGCTCCTTCGGCGCCTTGCTGGCCGTGGTCGTGGAGAGGACGACGGTCTCGCCCAGCTGGACGACGACCGAGCCGGCGGCCTGCTTGGCGAGCCGGCCGGTGGAGAAGGTGATCTCACGGGTGCCGAACGACCCGTTGTCGATCACCGCGGTGCGGGAGTCGGTCCCGAGAGCAGTCTGCTCTGTCATGTTGGTGCGGTACTCCTTCGTCGAGGACCCGGGGAGTCTGGCCGGTCTTCGATCGAAGTGCCCAGGAGTTTCTGCCTGGGAACCACTACCGAGGACCGGGGTCCGGGTCCGTGGGTTAAAACGCGGGGGAGCGGCCCGCAGGCCACTCCCCCGTCAAGTCATCGACGCAGGCCGAGCCGCTCGATCAGCGAGCGGTAGCGCGCGATGTCCTTCTTCTGAACGTAGTTGAGCAGTCGGCGGCGGCGGCCGACCAGCAGCAGCAGGCCGCGCCGGCTGTGGTGGTCGTGCTTGTGCACCTTGAGGTGCTCGGTCAGGTCGGCGATCCGCTTGGTGAGCATCGCGACCTGGACCTCGGGGGAGCCGGTGTCGCCGTCCTGCGCCTTGTACTCGTCGATGATCTTGGTCTTGGTCTCTTGATCGAGCGCCATGTTCTCCGCAATTCTGTGTTGCCGGCTGTAAAGCCTCCGCACCCGCGGCGTCGGGCAGGCTCGCGGAGGCACGAAAAATTTGGCGTGGGATATTCCAACGCCTCTCCCACCTTACCAGCCGGTCAACTCAGCAGCGCGCGGGTCTCTTCGACGTCCTGCCGGATCTGCGCCACCAGTGGTTCGATGCCGTCATATCGACGCTGCTCGCGCAGGTGGGCGACGAAGTCGAGGGCGACCCGCTCGCCGTAGAGGTCGCCGGCGAAGTCGAGCACATAGGCCTCGACCCGCCGCTCCTGCCCGCTGAACGTCGGGTTGGTCCCGATCGAGACGCTGGCCGGCAGCCGCCCGGCATGCTCACCGCCCCGGATCAGCCAGGCCGCGTAGACCCCGTCGGCCGGGACCGCCGCATAGCGGTGGACCATCAGGTTGGCGGTCGGGAAGCCGAGCTCGCGCCCGCGCTGATCACCGCGGACCACCACCCCGCCGACCTGGTGCGGCCGCCCGAGGGCGGCCGCCGCGGCACGTACGTCCCCCGCGTCGACACAACTGCGGATGTACGTCGAGCTGAACACGAGTCCGTTGTCGGAGACCAGCGGCGCGTCCTCGACCGTGAAGCCGAACGACCGGCCCAGCCGCTCGAGCAGCGGCACGTCACCGGCCGCCCTGTGCCCGAACCGGAAGTTGTCGCCGACCACCACGACCGCCGCGTGCAGCGCCTCGACCAGCACGTCGTGCACGAACGCATCCGGTCCGAGCTGGGAGAACGCCGGAGTGAACGGCTGCACGCAGAGCGCGTCGACGCCGAGCTGCTCGATCAGCTCGGCCTTGCGCACCGGCTCGGTCAGCACGGCCGGGTGCGACCCCGGGCGGACGACCTCGGAGGGGTGCGGGTCGAAGGTCATCACGACCGACTGGAGGCCGAGGTCGCGGGCGCGCTTCACGGCGTGCCCGATGATCGCCTGGTGCCCGCGGTGCACACCGTCGAAGACCCCGATCGTGACGACGGAACGGCCCCATCCGCCCGGCACCGACTCATATCCGCGCCAACGCTGCATGGGGACAGCGTATCGGCCTCCCCACCCGACCGAAACGGTACGATTGGCACCGATATGCCCATTGGCTGGAGTGCCCTCGTCCTGCTCGCGGCGGAACTGACCTTCACGGTCCTCTTCCTTCGCGCGCTCGGCGGCTACCTGCGCAAACGTGACCCGATGTGGCGCGACGTCACGCTCGTCTTCCTGCCCTGCACGGCCCTCTTCGGGGTCGATCTGGCCCGCCGGGCGAGCGGCGGTAACCTGCCGCCCTGGATCGGCGTCACGGCCAGTGCGATCCTGCTCACCCAGCCCTACCTGACCGTCCGGCTGGCCGGGCGCCTGCGGCGGGTGCCGCGGTCGGTGCACTGGCTGATGGTCGCGGCGTACGGGGCGATCGCCGTCCCGATCGTGCTCGCCCCGCGACCGCTCGACCAGCATGAACTGGTCTCCATGATGGTCGCGTTCTCGCTGAGCGAACTGGTCGCGGCCCTGCTGTTGTGGGACAAGGCGCTCACCCGTACCGGCGCCAACCGGGCCCGGCTGATCACCGCGGCGCTCGCCACCATCGTCTTCGGCACCATGATCGTTTTTATCGGGCTGGGTGCGATGCCGCACGCCAACCCGTCCCTGCCGACTGTCAGCCGGGTGCTGGCGCTGGTCAGTGGGCTCGGCTACCTGGTCGCCTTCGTGCCGCCCCGCTGGCTGCGCCGGATGTTCTCGTCCTCCGCGGCCCAGACGATCACCGAACGGCTCCTGCGGGCCCCGGTCGAGTCGCCCGAACAGGTCTGGCAGACCTACGTCGAGATCATGCGGGTGCAGACCGGCGCCGACGCGGTCGCCGTGCTGATGCCCCGGGCCGACGGGCAGCTCAGCCAGGTCGCCTTCGCCGGTCCGCCGATCCCCCGGCCCGAGGGGATGAGCGGGGCCGACCTCACCGCGCTGATCCGGGCCGGCCAGCCGGCCCGCGTGCGCGAAGGCGACCCCGCCCTGGTCGCGCACTACGGCGACGACCTGGGCGACGACTTCATCACCGTGCTGAGCATGCCGGTGCCGCCCGACGTCGAAGGCGCGGTCCTGCTCTTCAACTCGCACCGCACCCTGTTCAGCGACGACGACCTGCGGCTGTTCGCGGCCCTCGGCGGGCAGGCCGGGGTGCTGGCCGAGCGCCAGGCGGTGCTCGACGCGCAACGCCGGCTCGCCACCGAGCTGGGCGTCTCGGTCGAGGCGCTCACCCGGGCCAACCAGGCCAAGAGCGCGTTCCTGGCCAACATGAGCCACGAGCTGCGCACCCCGCTCAACGCGATCATCGGGTTCAGCGACCTGATGCGCATGGAGGAACCGGAGGGCGACCGCCGCAAGGTGCCGGCCGAGTGGGTCGAACACATCCACACCAGCGGCCGCCACCTGCTCGGCCTGATCAACGACATCCTCGACCTGGCCAAGGTCGAAGCCGGTCGCCTCGAGCTGCGCCTCGCCCCGCTGCGGGTCGACACCGCGGTGCACGAACTGCTGACCGGCCTGACCCCGCTGTTCACCACCAAGCAGATCACCGTCGACACCACGCTGCTGCCGGCGACCGCGCTGGCCGACCGGGTGCGGTTCCGGCAGATCGTCGAGAACCTGCTCTCCAACGCGATCAAGTTCACCCCCGAGGGCGGAACGGTCGCGGTGATCGTCCAGGCGTCCGAGGACCAGGTCTTCGTCTCGGTCGCCGACACCGGGGTCGGCATCGACGAAGCCGACCAGGCCCGGATCTTCGAGGAATTCCAGCAGGTCGGCGACCCCGACCGGCAACGGGCGGGGACCGGGCTGGGCCTGGCGCTCACGCGCCGGCTGGTCGAGGCGCACGGCGGCGAAATTCTCGTACGCTCGGAGCCCGGCGCGGGCAGCGTCTTCACCGTACGCGTCCCGGCCGCCCCCGTGATCCGCTCGATGCCGCCGCCCGGTCACGCCAGCGATCCGGGCGACGTCGCGAAAGGGCAGCCCTACGTGCTGCTGATCGAGGACGACCCGCAGGCCGCCGAGCTGATGTGCACGCAGCTGAACCACGCCGGCTACCGGGTCGACGTGGCCGGCGACGGTGAGACCGGCCTGTCCGCCGCCCGCGCCCACGCTCCCGACGCGATCGTGCTCGACGTCGCGCTGCCCGACATCGACGGCTGGGAGGTGCTCCGCCGGATCAAGGCGGACGACCGGCTCGCCGGCATCCCGGTCTTCTTCGCCAGCATCATCGACGACCCGGACGCCGGGATCGCCCTCGGCGCGAACGACTACTTCGTCAAGCCGATCGACCAGGCCCGCCTGCTGCGCGCGCTGGCCGCGGCGATCGCCACCCGGCCCACCCCGCGGGTGCTCGTGGTCGACCACGACGACGCGGTCCGCCAGGCGATCGAGGAGGGCCTGCGGGCGGGCGGCGCCGACGTGGTGGCCTGCGCCGACGGGCGGGAGGGCCTGGCGATGACCCGCCAGGGCGAATTCGACCTGATCGTCTGCGACATGCAGTCGCCCGAGGTCGACGGGTTCAGCCTGCTGGCCGCCATCGAACGGGAGCCGGCCACCCGGCACACCCCGGTGCTCGGCCTGAGCGCGGCCGCCCTGGTCGACCGCTCCCCCCGCGACACCGGACCGCTGGTCGCCACCGCGATGGCCGGCGGCGTGGTGGCCGACGCCATGGCCGGGGGACCGGGCTGGGAGAACCTGGCGCCGCTGCTCGGCGCCCGGCCGGTCTCGCCGGCCCAGGACCCGAATCGGAAGGCGCCACCGCCCGGTACCCGGCCGGTCTCGCCGGCCCAGGAACCCAATCGGAAGGACCCCCGGTGACGAAAATCCTCCTGGTCGAGGACGAGGAACTGAACCGCACGCTGGTCAAGGCGGTGCTCGCCCGGGCCGACGTGGCCGCGGTGCGGGAGGCGGCCGTGGTCGACGCGTTCAGCCTCGCCTCGGCCCGCGAGAAGCTCGGCACCGAGGAGGTCGACCTCGTGCTGCTCGACATGAACCTGCCCGACGGCAACGGGCTGAGCCTGGCCCGCGAACTGGCGTCGGCCGACATGCCCGGCGGCCGCCGGAGGCCGGCCGTGGTCGCGGTGACCGCCAGCGTGCTCCCGTCGGATCGCGCCGCCGCGCTCGAGGCCGGCTGCGACGGCTTCCTCGACAAGCCCTACGCCGCCGCCGACCTGGTCGCGACCGTAGCCCGCCACCTGCCCCCGCCTTAGCCCGGAGCGAGGACGATCTCGGCGCGGGCTCGGCCGTCCTTCTCCGAGACGATCGCCAGCAGCTCGCCGGACGGCGCGAACACGGCGTACGGCCCCTGAATGCCGACCGGCGTGAGTGGCCCGCCGTGGCTGAGCACCCGGGCCTCGTCGGCCGAGGCCTCGCGCGGGGGGAAGTTCTGCCGCGCGGCCTCGGCCATCGGCAGCGAGACGACGTCGGGTGCCTTCTCCTCCAGCTGCTCCAGCGTGAGCGCCTCGGCCAGCGTCATCCGGCCGACCGCGGTGCGCCGCAGCGCGGTCAGGTGCCCGCCGACCCCGAGCGTCCGGCCGAGGTCGCGGGCGATCGCCCGGATGTAGGTGCCCGACGAGCACGTGACCTCGATGTCGACGTCGATGACTCCACGGCCCTCGGCGGTCACCGTGTGGCGCAGGTCGAGCACGTCGAGCCGGGAGATCGTGACGCGCCGGGACGGGAGCTCGAACTCCTCGCCCTCGCGAACCCGCTTGTACGCCCGCTTGCCGTCGATCTTGATGGCGCTGACCGCGCTCGGCACCTGGTCGATCTCGCCCCGCTGGGCCTCCAGACAGTCCTGAACGGCGGCGTCGGAAACGCCGTCGACCGGGCAGACCGTCGTGGTCTCACCCTCGGCGTCGTCGGTGATCGTCGACTCGCCGAGCCGGATCGTCGCCGCGTAGCTCTTCCCTTCGCCGACCACATAGGTGAGCAGCCGGGTCGCCCGGTTGACGCCGATGATCAGCACGCCGGTCGCCATCGGGTCGAGCGTGCCGGCGTGCCCGACCCGGCGGGTCCTGGCCAGCCGCCGGATGCGCGCCACCACGTCGTGCGAGGTCATCCCCGCCGGCTTGTCCACCACGATGAGCCCGTCCGCTGTCACCCGCCCACCCTGCCAGACCGGCTCCACCGGGTGCCCTATCGGGTGGCTCCGAGCACCGCCCACCGGGCCGACCTCCACCGCCAGACCATCGTCACGAAGCGGATCAGGATGAACAGCGTGAGCCCGGCCCAGACCCCGCGGATGCCCAGGTCGAAGCCGTAGGCGAGCCAGATCGCGGGCAGGAAGCCGAACACCGCCGAGGCGATCGTGATGTTGCGCATGTAGCGCACGTCGCCCGCCCCGATCAGCACGCCGTCGAGGGCGAAGACCACCCCGGCGAACGGCATCATCCCGATGAACCAGGGCCAGATGATCGCGGCCTGCTCGATCACCCCGCGGTCGCCGGTGAACCAGCCCGGCACCACGCCCGCCCCGGCCAGCGCGAGCAGGGCGAACGCCACCCCGGCCACGCCGCCGGCGATGGTCACCCGCCGGGCGACGTCCCGGGCCAGTGCGCCGTCGGACGCGCCGAGGGCGGCCCCGACCAGCGACTGCGCCGCGATGGCGACCGCGTCGAGGACGAGCGAACTGAAGAACCAGAGCTGCAGAGCGATCTGGTGGGCACCGACCGAAGCGACGCCGAAGCGGGCCGCGACCGCGGTCGCGGAGACGAAGCAGGCCTGGAAGGCGGCGCCCCGGATGAACAGGTCGCGGCCGAGCACCAGCTGGCGCCAGATCACCCGCAGGGTCGGCCGCAGTTCGCCGGCCGCGCGCACGAGCGCGACCAGGAACGATCCACCGGAGACGGTCTGGGCGACCACATTGGCGACCGCGGAACCGGTCAGGCCCCAGCCCACCGGATAGACCAGCAGGGGGCAGAGGATCGCGGAGAGCACATTGGCGCCGAGCACGAACAGCAACGGGCGGCGGGTCTCCTGCACACCCCGCATCCATCCGTTGCCGGCCGCCGCGAGCAACAGCCCGGGCGCGCCCAGCGAGGCGATGCGCAGCCAGCCCGCCGCCGCATGCGCGGTGGCGGCGTCACCGGCCAGGGCCCCGGCGATCGGTCCGGCCAGGACCTGCGCCGACAGCGCCACGAGTACGCCGCAACAGAGCGCGAGCCACGACGCCTGAACGCCCTCGGCGATCGCCCCGGCCCGGTCACCGGCCCCGAATCGGCGGGCCGACCGCCCGGTCGTCCCGTAGGCGAGCAGGGTGCCGAGCCAGGCCGCGGCCGACATGACCGTTCCGCTGACCGCGACCGCGGCCAGGGGCACGCGGCCGAGGTGCCCGACCACCGCGGTGTCGACGAGCACGTAGAGCGGCTCGGCGGCCAGGACCACCAGGGCGGGGAGGGCGAGTTGGGCGATCCGCCGCGCGGTAGCCGGGGTCTGCTGGGCCGGCTTCTGCTGGGCCGGCTTCTGCTGGGCCGGCTTCTGCTGGGCCGGCTTCTGCTGGGCCGGCTTCTGCTGGGCCGGCTTCTGCTGGGCCGGCTTCTGCTGGGCCGGGGTCTGTGGGCCGGCCGTCGGTGCGTCAGACCGGGTCTCGGGTTCCGAGGTGGGTGTCGGCTGGGCAGGCGGGCTCATGGTTACCCATGATGCCCGCCCAGCCGTAAGGAGTGCAACGGTCGTGAGACCTTACTGACGCGTGTCCATCGAGGTCTGGAGCGCCCGGCGGGCCTGCTCACGGGCGTCGTCGCTGGACTGAGGCTTCGGCTTGGCAGCCATGATGTGTTTCCTTCCACACGGTGGGCGTCGGCACGCAACGGCGCGCGCCCCAAGATCGGTCGAGCGGGGCGTCACAGTGGCCGGTCCGGGATCGCCGGACGTCTGGCGAGATGACGCAGCCCAGGTGGGTGAACCCGGGTGGCTCGAGGCAATCGCTTCGGGCGATGGTCACGGCCCGAACGAAAACCAAATCACCGTTCAGGTCCCCAAACTATCGTTCAGGTCCATGAGGTGATGCCTAGTTCCCACGAACCGGGATAACGACCGGCTCACGCGGAAGTGGGCCGCCCCGTCCGGGACGACCCACTTCCGACCGCATCACATCCGGTCCCCGCTAGATCAGGCACGACTCCAGCTGGTCGCGCACCGCGACGACCACGTCGCCCGGGGTGCCGTAACCGGTGAAGCCGGCCGCCAGGCGATGACCGCCGCCGCCGAACGCGACCGCGACCCGGCTGACGTCGACCGCACCCTTGCTGCGCAGGGAGACCGCCCACTCGCCCGCGGCCAGCTCCTTCACCACCACGGCCACGTCGGCCTCGGCCACGCTGCGTACGGGGTCGATCAACGTGTCGAGAACGTACGGCCGCTGGCCGTGCCGTTCGAGATCGGCCAGCGTGGCGTACGTCCAGACCATGCCCCGGCCCCCGGCGGCGGTCGGGTCGAGAGCGGCCCGGCCGAGCACCTCGCCGACCAGCTTCATCGCCCCGAAGGGGCGGGTGTCGAAGATGCGCCGGGAGATCGCCCCCGGGCTGATGCCGGTCTCGATCAGGCGCGCGGCCAGCTCGTGCACGGCCGGCGTGGTCAGGTCGAACTTGAACGAGCCGGTGTCGGTGGAGAGTGCCACGTAGAAGCACTCCGCGATCTCCCGGTCGAGGGCGACCCCGAGCCGGCTCAGCAGCCCGTCGGCCACCACCGACGTCGCGGCGGCCCCCGGGTCGACCAGGTTGACCCGGCCGAACCCGGTGTTGGACGCGTGATGGTCGAGAGCGACCACGCACGGCGCCGGCGGGAGCAGCTCGACCAGGGCGCCGAGGCGCGACTCGGCGGCCACGTCGAACGTCATGACCAGATCGGCGTCGGAGAACGCCTGCTCGTCCGGGACCAGCAGGTCGCGCCCGGGCAGCGTCTGATAGGGCTCGGGCAGCTCGAACGGCCCCGGGAAGGTCGCCCGGAGCCGGGTGAAGCCCAGCCGGCGCAGCCCGAGGGCGAAGCCGAGCATGCTGCCCAGCGCGTCGCCGTCCGGGTTGACGTGGCAGATGAGCTGGATCTTGTCGCCGTCGTCACCCGGCGTGAGCCCGCGGACCGCCTCGACGGCCGCGGACCACTGCGCGTCGGTGACTCCCCCCGCCGAGCCGGAGGCTGGCGTCACCCGAGGTCCTCGGCTGCGCCCACGCGTTCGGCGTCGGTGCCCTCGTCCTCGTCGTCCTCGTCACTCTTGTAGGGGTCGGGATCGCCCGCGTACTGCTTGCCGGAGGCTAGCCGCTGCACCTCTTCGTCGCGGTGGCGCGCCTCGGCCAGCAGGTCGTCGATCTCCTTGGCGTGGTCGAGCACGTTGTCGAGCACGAACGCCAGGCTGGGTGAATGGCGCAGGCCGAGCGCGTGCCCGACCCGGGTGCGCAGCATGCCCTTGGCGCTCTCCAGCGCGGCCTGGGTGCCCGCCTGCTCGGTCGCGTCGCCGAGCACGGTGTAGTAGACCGTCGCCTCGCGCAGATCGCCGGTGATCCGGGCGTCCGTGATGGTGACCATGCCGAGCCGGGGGTCCTTGATCTCCCGCACCAGCGATGCCACCAGCTCACGTACGCGCTCGGCGTGCCGACGCGTCTTGGCCGGGTCCGACATATCGCCCACCTCCGACTATGGTCCCAGCGGGGCCGCGACGGGCCCCGCCCAACTGCTGAAGCCTACCCAGGTCGCGTTGCGACCGAACGTCCCGGCGGCCCGGCCCCGCGGCCGCCGGCCCCTCTCAATCCTCGTCGCCGTAGAGCCGCCGCTTCACCGACAGCAACTCGATCTCGGGGCGGCCGGCCATCTGGTTCTCGCAGGTGTCGATCACCGCCCGGGCCTGGGCGGCCTCGGCGGCCACCACGGCCACGCCGAGCTGCGCCCGGCCGAGCAGGTCGTGCATGCCCACCTCGGCCGCGCTGACCTCGTATTTCTTCAGCATCGCGAGGATCGGGCGGACATAGGAACGCTTCTGCTTGAGCGACTGCGAGTCGCCGGGCAGCAACAGATCGAAGACAGCAATCTCGGTAAACATCGCCTGGCAGGGTACTGCCAGAGGGCGTGCGGTTTCACCTGGGTTTGCGAGCCACCACGACGTCCCGCTCGATGCCCTGGTCGACCCGGTGCTCCAGCGGCAGGTGCTCGACGATCTCGAGGCCGTTGGCGGCCAGGATGTCCTCGGCCAGCTCGCGGCGCGCGACCTTGGTGTTCCAGGAGAGCCCGAGGGCGGCACCCGGCCGCAGCAGGGGCAGCCACTGCGGCACGGCGCGTTCGAGCAGGTCGAGGGGCCGGCGGGACAGGCCGCCCTCGTCGTAGCTGGCGTGGGCCACGCCGTACGGCAGGTCGGTGACCAGCACGTCGGCGACGCCGCCCCGGATCAGCCCGTCGAGCTGGGTGGTGTCGCCCTGGATGACCGTGACCTTCTGCACCGCCCCCGCCTTGTGGTCGTCCTTGCTGGCCGCCATCGTGACCTCGAGCCGGCGGGCGGCCCGGCGGCCCTGCCGGCGCACCGGCACGAGCTCGGCGGTGTGCTTGAGCCGCTTGCGCTTCAGCCAGGTCTGCAGGAACAGCTTGTACGCCTCGACGTCCTTCCCGTCGATCTCCACCCCGACCGCGTCGTAGCCGTACATGAGGGCCTGGTTGAGCGTGGTGCCCCGGCCGCACAGCGGGTCGAGGACGGTCAACTGCCCGTCGAGCATCCGCTCGGCCGAGGCGGAGGCGAGCACTGTGAGGTTCAGAACGAGCTTGGTGAACTGCTCGTTGGTCTTACCCGCGTACTTCGGGATCGTGATCAGGTCACTGTCGTAGCGCCCCAGCGGCGTCAACTCGACCGGCCGCAGCAGATCGCCCTCCTTCTGGAAGAGCGCATAGGCCGACGACAGGTTCGACACGTACGCGATGTCGCGCGCGCTCAGCTCACTCTCGAACGCGAGGTATTCCACCCCGCCGATCCGGGTCGGCGCGACTTCGGAGATGTCCGCCGAGAGCACCCACGAGAAGGCGGCGAGCTCGGCCACCGCCAGACGAGACGCCTGGTCGGCATAGACGCGGTTGGCGGACGGGGCGAGGAGTAGGGCGTACGCGGGCATGGCCGCCATTTTGGCAGGCAGCCCGACCCACGACGGCAGGCGGCCCCCCCGCGGGAGCCCCCGGGGCCCCCGGTATGGCCCCGCCCCCGACGCGCGGGGGGGCGCGCCAAACGCAGGT
>NZ_JBFBAD010000210.1:0-12912 GCF_040682075.1 Actinoplanes sp. NPDC051411
CCCCGCGGCCCCCCATACGTGTCCCCCCCCCCCCCCCCCCGCCCGCCCCCCCCCGCCCCCCCCCCCCGCCTGCTCCGGACGACACCAGCGACGGAGGAAATATGACGATGGTCGGGGTACTCGAGGAGACCGGGGACGGTGAGCGCCGGGTGGCGCTCACCCCGGACGGGGTGCAGCGCCTGCATCGGCTGGGCGTGGAGGTCACGGTTCAGACCGGCGCCGGGCGCCGGGCCTGGTTCGGCGACGAGGAATATGTCGCGGCCGGGGCCGCGACGGGCAGCCGGGAGCAGGTTTACGCGGCGAGCGACGTGCTCGTCTGCCTCGATCCGCCGGCCGACGTCGGTGAGGCGCGGGACGGCCAGGTCCTGGTCGGGCTGTTGAGCCCGCTGACCGACCCCGGTCTGGCCCAGCGGCTGGCGGTCGCCGGGGTGACGTCGGTCAGCCTCGACCTGCTGCCGCGCACGCTGAGCCGGGCCCAGGCGATGGACGCGCTCACCTCGCAGGCCAATGTGGCCGGTTACCAGGCGGCGATCGTGGCCGCCGAGGCCTACGGCGGCTACTTTCCGATGCTCATGACGGCGGCCGGGACGACCCGGCCGGCCCAGGTTGTGGTGCTCGGCGCCGGCGTTGCCGGCCTGCAGGCCATCGCGACGGCACGCCGGCTGGGCGCGCTGGTCACGGCTTATGACGTACGCGACGCCGCGCGCGCAGACATCGCCTCGACCGGCGCCACCGTCCTGGACCTCGCCGACACGCGCCAGGACCGCGCCGCGGAGGACGACGGTTACGCCCGTGAACTGGCCGCCGACGAGGCCGAGGCACAGCAGCGGGCGCTCACCGCGGCGATCCCCCGCTTCGACGTCGTGATCACCACCGCCCAGGTGCCGGGGAAACCACCGCCCGTGCTGGTCCCGGCCGACGCCCTGACCGCGATGCGCCCCGGTTCGGTGGTCGTCGACCTGGCCGCCGGGCCCTACGGCGGGAACGTGGCCGGATCGGTCCCGGACCGGCGGACGGTCACCGGTGAGGGAGTGACCGTGATCGGGGCGGGCCGGCTGCCGTCGACGATGCCACAGGCCGCGTCGACCGCGTACGCAAGGAACCTGATCGCCCTCCTGGCCGCACTGATGCCGCAAGGCGCCGTGACGCTGGATCTCGGTGATGAGATCCAGGCCGCCGTCGTGGTGACGCACGGCGGGAAAGTCGTGAACCCGCGGGTCCGCGAGCTGATCGACGAGCGGAAGGAGATCCGGTCGTGAGTCCACTGTTGATGGCCGACATCACCGTGTTCGTGCTGAGTCTGCTGGTCGGCTTCGAGGTGATCAGCAAGGTCCCGGCGACGCTGCACACGCCGTTGATGTCCGGCGCCAACGCGATCCACGGCGTGGTCGTGGTCGGCGTGCTGCTGCTGGCCGCCAACACCGGAAGCGCCCTCGGATACGTCCTGCTGTTCGTGGCCGCGTTCTTCGCCGCGATGAACGTCGCCGGCGGCTACCTGGTGACCGACCGCATGCTCGCGATGTTCCGGAGGCGGTCATGAGCACCTTCGACACGGTCGTCCACCTGATCTATCTGCTGTGCGCGACACTGTTCGTGGTCGGCCTGCACCTGATGAACACGCCCGCCACCGCCCGCCGCGGCAACCGCGTCTCGGCCGTCGGCATGGCGGGCGCGATCGCCGTCACGATCGTCACCCTGGCCTGGCATCACACCGTCGGCCCGACGGCCGTCGTGGTGCTCGTGGTCGGCCTGGTCGCCGGCACGGTCGCCGGCCTGGTCGCCGCCCGGCGGGTGCAGATGACCGCGATGCCACAGCTGGTCAGCCTGTTCAACGCGGTCGGTGGCGGCGCCGCGGCGCTGATCGCCCTGACCGACGCGGTCGAGCACGCCGGGGCGCTGTCCACCTCGGCCTCGGTGACCGGCGTTCTCGACGTGGCGATCGGCGGCGTGACGTTCAGCGGTTCCCTGATCGCCTCGGGCAAGCTGGCCGGCCGCGTGCCGGGCCGCCCGATCGTCGTCCCGGCCGGCCGCCTGATCTCGGCCGCGCTGACGCTGGTCGCCGTGGTCCTGGCGACACTCTTCGTCGCCGGTCACGGCGGCGTCCTCGCCCTGACCGTCGTCACGCTGGCCGCCCTGGCCGCCGGTGTGCTGCTCACCCTGCCGATCGGCGGCGCCGACATGCCGGTCGTGATCTCGCTGCTCAACGCCTGCACCGGCACCGCGGTCGCGATGGCCGGCTTCGTGCTCGACAGCAATCCGCTGATCGTGGCCGGCGGCCTGGTCGGCGCGGCCGGCGCCATCCTGACGAAGCTCATGGCGGACGCCATGAACCGCCCGATCAGCGCCATCATGGCGGGCGGTTACGGCACCGGCGACGCCGTCGCGGTCGCTGCCGGGTCAGGCTCGGCTCCGGTACGCGAGATCAGCGTCGACGACGCGGCGATCCAACTCGCCTACGCGGGCAAGGTCGTGATCGTCCCCGGCTACGGCCTGGCCGCCGCGCAGGCCCAGCACGAGGCGGTCGCCCTGGCCCAGGCCCTGTCCGAGAACGGCGTGGAGGTCAGCTACGGCATCCACCCGGTGGCCGGCCGCATGCCCGGCCACATGAACGTGCTGCTCGCCGAGGCCAACGCCCCCTACCCCCAGCTCAAGGACCTGGACGAGATCAACCCGGCGTTCGCCCGCACCGACGTGGTCCTGGTGATCGGCGCCAACGACGTCACGAACCCGGCCGCCCGCCGCCCCGGCAACCCGGTCTCCGGCATGCCGATCCTCGACGTCGACCAGGCCAAGAGCGTGATCGTCATCAAGCGCTCGCTGGGCCACGGCTACGCCGGCATCGACAACGAGCTCTACACCGACCCGAAGACAGCCATGCTCTTCGCCGACGCAAAGGCCGGCCTCGCCGCCCTGCTGGCCGGGCTGCACGCCTACGCTTGACGCCCGGCCGCCGGACATGTTGACTGCATCGCCGCCGTCAACTGTTGATGCAGTCAACATGTCGGTCCAACCGGGCCAACCGGGCCGGGCGGGCCGGGCGGGCCGGGCGGGCCGGGCGGGCCGGGCGGGCCAGCCGGGCCGGGCGGGCCAGCCGGGCCAGCCGGGCCAGGCGGCCGAGAGGGCCAGCCGGGCCAGCCGGGCGAGCGAGCCGAGCCAGCCGGGCGAGCAGGCCGAGCCAGCCGGGCGAGCAGGCCGAGCCAGCCGGGCGAGCAGGCCGAGCCAGCCGGGCGAGCAGGCCGAGCCGAGCCAGCCGAGCCAGGCCAGCGAGCTCGGCGGGCCGAGTTGGGCGAGCGAGCTCGGCGGGCCGAGCTGGATGGGTCGGTCAGGGGTGGTCGCGTTCGCCGGTGATGTAGCCGGCCAGGCTGCTGCGTTCCGCCTCGAGTTCGTCGATGCGGTTTTTGACCACGTCGCCGATGCTGACGACGCCCCGCAGGGTGCCGTCGATGACGACCGGGACGTGGCGGAACCGGTGCTCGGTCATCAGCCGCTCGACGTCCTCGAGGGCGGCGTCCGGCTCGACCGTGCGCACCTGGGTGGTGTGGATGGCGCTGACCGGCTCGGTCAGCACGCCGGCGCCCCGGGCGGCCAGGGCGCGGACCACGTCGCGCTCGCTGACGATGCCGTCGACCCGCTTGCCGTCGCGCGAGACGATCACGGCGCCGATCCGGTGTTCGGCCAGCACGGCCAGCAGTCTTGTCACGTCGACGCCGGGCTCGACGGTGACCACCTGCTCGCCCTTGACCCTCAGTACGTCGCTGATCCGCATCTTCCGCTCCTCTGTTCGGCCCCGTTGCCGCCGGTCGCGTTCCACTACCAAGATCGTTCTCGAAACAGCTCGTATGCCTAGAAGCCGTCAAAGTGCGCGGCTTGTCAAGGGGATCACCTCGCGAGCATGCCGGTTAACGCGCATAACCAATATCGAGGCGGTCGGTCGACGGCCCGTTCCGGGACCGGCGCGGCCGGCCCTGGATCCGGCGAGCCCGGACCATGGTCATGGACACCCGCCGCGAACAGATCACCCCTCCCCGTTCAGCGACTGCGAGCTGACGGCTTTGTTCGCCGGCGGGCGCTCGTCGCGTACCCGAAAAAGGGTGACCGGCTCAGTGAGCGGAAGCCACCGCCCGGTCGGCCGGCGCCGGCTTGCCGAGGAAGAAGCCTTGGCCGAGCGGTACGCCGCACTCGGCGAGGGCGGCCCGCTGCGGCTCCGACTCGATGCCCTCGGCGATCACCGTGCAGCCCTGCGAGTCGGCGAACGACACCAGCGAGCGGACCGCCGCGCGGCGGGCGTCGCCGTTCTCGACGCCGGCCAGGGCGGCCCGGCCCAGCTTGAGGAAGGCCGGCTTGAGCGACTCCACCCGGGCGAGTGTGTCGTAGCCCGCGCCGGCGTCGTCGACCGCGATCCGCACGTGGCCGGGCAGGTCGGCCAGGTCGGCCGGCGAGCCGTCGGTGATCTCCAGGACCAGCGGCCGGGAGGTCTCGGTCAGGAGGGGACCCAGTTCGCGGGGCCGCCGCAGCAGGTCGGCCGAGACGTTGATCGAGAGCCAGGTATCGGCCGGGAGCGAGTCGGCGGAGGCCAGCGCGGCCCGGATCAGGGCGGCGTCGAGGTCGATCTGGACGCCCTGTTCCGCGGCGGCGGCCAGCCCGTCGGCCGGGCTGCTGCCGTCGGCGAACCGGGTCAGCGCCTCGTAGCCGACCACGTCGCCCGACGCCAGCTCGAAGATCGGCTGGAAGACGGTGAAGAAGCTGAACTCCTCGAACGAGCTCGAGCCCAGCGACCGGGCGCTGCGCAGGGCGTTCGTCTCGGCGTGGTTCGCCCGGACCGCGACCAGGCCGGACGAGCCGCCCTTGTCGGACCGGTAGTGCAGCACCGACGCCCAGTCGCCGATCGCGCCGGTCGGCGTGGCCGGGGTGGTCGCGCGGGTGGCCGGCCGGCGGCTCGGCTTGACCGGGCGGTAGAGCCAGTTCCGCAGGTGGGTCAGCAGGTCGACGATCGTGTTGCCGAGGCCGACGAACGCCACCATCGCGTACAGCGAGAGGATCAGGTTGAGCCCGGCGAAGATGAGGTTGTTCCAGTTGTGGTGGATGATGTCGCGCCAGCCCGTCCAGGCGCAGAGCGCGATCATCGCCATCGGCAACACCAGGTAGGTGGTTGCGGCCGTCGTCCGGTCGCGCACCTTCGGCGTACGTTTGAAGGCGCTTTTCTCCCCGGTGAGCAGTTGGAGGAGGGAAGCGAAGCTTCCGGACAGGTTGACCGGCAGCAGGATCAGGTTGAACCCGTAGATCCGGAGCACGTCGATCCGCTTGTAGCCGAGATACTTCAGGTCGGCGCTCATCATCAGGAAGTACGGCACCGACACCAGCAGCAGGATCGGGTTGAGCAGTTCCTTGTTGAACGGGTACACCAGCATGATCACCAGGCACACGGAGCTCCAGAAGATGGAGGCCATGTAGTTCACCCGCAGGAAGAGCTCGCCGAAGCGGTTCTTCTGCCCGCGCTCCCGGCGGGCGCGCACCTGGTCCTTGAGGCGCGAGAGGATGAGCAGGCCGCCGTTGGCCCAGCGCTGCCGCTGGATGGCCAGCGAGCCGAAGTCGGGCGGCGTGGCGCTGTAGGCCATCCGCTCCGGGTAGTTGTAGAGCGTCCAGCCGTAGACCCCGAGGTCGATCGTCGACTCGGTGTCCTCGATGACGGTCCGGTCCTGGATGTAGCGGCGGATCTCCCAGTCGCCCTCGTAGGCGACCTCGCAGATGTCGTCGAGCGCCTTCTTGCGCAGCACCGCGTTGGCGCCGACCCAGAACGTCGCGCCGTAGTGGGTCATGCCCTGGTGCACGATGTGCTGGATGTCGGTGGTGGCGCCGGAGATGCGCTCGATGCGGGTGGCCGAACCGGGGAACGCGCTGTACGGGGTCTGCGCGACGGCGTGCTGGGCGTACGCGCCCTGCTCCATCAGGTGGACCAGCCGCAGCGCGTACTCGGGGAGCAGCACGCTGTCGGCGTCCAGGGTGAGCACGTAGTCCGGGTTGGGAACCGTGAGCTCGCCCCGGCCGGCGGCGGCCGGCACCAGGGCCACGCCGAGCGGCGTGTTGACCTCCTGGTAGCTGCCTCCCATGAGGCCGATGTAGCTGTTGAGGTTCATGGCCTTGTTGGGCTCGTTCGAGAGCGAGACGTAGCGCTTGCGCTCGAAGCTGGTCACCGAGACGTCGAAGACGGCCAGCAGGCGGCGGTAGAGCTGGTGCAGGCGCTCGGCCGGCAGCGCGGCCGCCTCGTTCGCCCCGCCCTCGAGGGCCTCGGCGATGGTGCCCAGGTCGTCGGCGAGCGCGTTCACGATGTGGTCGACGAAGAACGCGTCGGTGTGGTCGACCATCTCCTGCCGGCGGCCGAGGCTGTAGAGCCAGCCGACCGCGAACCGGTACTCGTCGGCCAGGTTGCGCATGTCCTCGACCGCGCTCTCGGCCGGTGACTCGAGGAACCGCTCGTACGCCGACCGCACCCGCGTGTACGGCACCGCCAGCTCGGTCTCGATCGACGCGGGCAGCGCGCGGGCGCTGCGCAGCAGGTCCCGGGCGGCCCGGTTCTTCGGCTGTTGCGGGTCGTCGATCAGCAGCACCACCCGCAGGCCGGGGTACTCCTGCAGGGCCGCGCTGAGCAGCGTGGTCCGGATGACCCGCTCGTCCTCCTGATACGAGGGCACGAGCACGGTCACCGACGGGGTGTCGGTGGCCAGGAAGTTGTCGAGCGCGATCCGCGGCGCCCGGTGGTGGGCCCGGCTGCGGTAGAAGAACCCGATCCGGGTGATCAGGTACGCGGTGGCCGACGCGGCGAGCCCGGTGACCACGACCATGTACACGATCGCCTCGACCACCAGCCGCGCGCTGTCGGCCTTACCGGCGATGAACTGCTCGATCACCGTGTAGATGATGTAGCAGGCCCAGACCGCGATGGTCAGCACGATCGCGAGCCGGCCCCGGGCGATCCGGCCCTCGGAGACGGGTGGCGACACGAGCGGGTGGGGCTCGGACCGGCGGTCGGCACCCCACTGGCGTCGAGCGTCCGGCGTTCGCAGGTCCACCGAGTTGCGCGGCATTCGGGTCGCCCTTTCCTGATGATCGGTTCGCTCTTCCCATCGGCGGCGGCGGCCGGTTGCCTGAAGGTTTGCCGCCGTTCTTCATTCCCCGGCCGGTCTGCCGACTGTGAAAGGTGACGACCCCCGAGGAAAGGGCAGCCATGCTCGCCGCCACCCCACCGACCGTGGACCCGCTCGACGACCTGGACTGGCCGGAGCCGGAAGGTCCGACCGAGCGGCTCTCCTGGGTGCGTGTCGGCATCCTCGTGCTGGTGCTGGCGGCGCTCGGGGCCGGCGGCACCGCGGCCGTGCTGCATGTCAGGAACACCTCGGGCCCGACCGCGAAGTCGTGGGCCGTGCCCTACGTCGACGTCACCCTGACCCCGACGTTCCAGTTCCAGGACCCGTCGGCCAACCCGGCCAACGACGTCGCGCTGGGCTTCGTCGTCGCCGACCCGAACGACCCGTGCGCGCCCAGCTGGGGCGGCGCCTACACCCCGGACGAAGCGGGCAACTCCCTCGACCTCGACCGGCGGATCAGCCAGCTGCGGGCGGCCGGCGGCAACGTGATGCTCAGCGTCGGCGGCGCGAACAACACGGAGCTCGCGGTCGGCTGCGCCGACCAGGCGAAGCTGACCGACGCCTATCGGCAGCTGGTCAAGCGGTACGCCGTGGGCACGCTCGACCTCGACGTCGAGGGTGCCGCCCTGGCCGACGCGGCCTCGATCCAGCGCCGCGCCGTCGCCGTCAAGGCGCTGCAGTCCGAGGGCGAGCTCGACGTCTGGCTGACGATCCCGGTGAGCCCGGACGGCCTGACCGCGGACGGCCTCGAGGCGGTCCGGGCGACGCTCGCGGCCGGCGTGCAGCTGCGCGGCGTCAACGTGATGACCATGGACTTCGGCGGCGACAGCGGCACCCCGGACATGCTCAACCTGGCCACCCAGGCGCTGAACGCCACCCACAAGCAGCTGTCCGACCTTTACCTGCGGCTCGGCGTGCAGCTGACCTCGTCGCAGGTGTGGTCGCGGATCGGCGCGACCCCGATGATCGGGCAGAACGACGTCGACGTCGAACGGTTCACCCTCGACGACGCCCGCGGGCTCGCGTCGTTCGCGGTCGAGAAGGGCCTCGGCCGGGTCTCGATGTGGTCGATCAACCGGGACGCCCCGTGCACCGGCACCTTCACCAACGTGGTGGTGCACTCCAACACGTGCAGCGGCGTCCCCCAGGACGCGCTGGCCTTCTCGTCGGTCTTCGCCGGCCTGCCCGGCCGCGCGGTCGGGGCGAGCCAGCAGGCGATCGCGATCCCCAACCAGCAGGCGGTCGTCGACGACCCGAAGACCAGCCCGTACCCGGTGTGGCGCCTGACCGCGCAGTACCCCGGCGGCTACAAGGTGGTCTGGCACGGCGTGGTCTACGAGGCCAAATGGTCGAACTCCGGGGTCGACCCGGCGGCGACCGGCAGCCCGAACTCGCCGACTCCGTGGTCGGTGATCGGCCCGGTCGTCTCGAGCGACAGCGCGCCCAAGCCGGTCCCGCTGGTCACCAGCGTCACCGCGGCCTGGAACGAGGCGACGGTCTACGTGCGCGGCGACAAGGTCCTCTTCGACGGCCTGCCCTACCAGGCGCGCTGGTCGACCAAGGGGGACACCCCGTCGACCGACTACCCGATCGGCCCGGACGACCCGTGGCAGCCGCTGTTCTCGGTGCCGGGCGAGCCCGCCGGCTCCTGAGTCGACACAGAAATGGTTAAGTTGACCAACTGATAGAACTCCGTACTGGACCCGTTCACTTTCATCGATTGGGATCACTGCGTAGGCGGCCGGTGCTGGACCGGCCGCAGGGGAGGTTTCTCGTGCGCAGTTCCCTCACCCGCGGCGCCGTCGCGGTTCTCGCGGCGGCCGCGGTGGTCGCCGCGGCGGCGGCCCCGGCCTCGGCGGCCGGCGCGGACAGCAAGGTCTCGCGGACCACGACGGTCGGCATCCACAACACGTACGACCCGGCTACCTTCAGCTATCTGGCCCAGGCCCTCGACGAGCACCCCGGCCTGATCGAGCTGGACGTCTGGCCCGACATCATCACCCGCGAGTGGAAGGTCAGCCACTCCAACCCGCTGGGCAACGCCAACAACTGCGTGGCCGCGAGCAGCGCTGCCCAGCTCTACACGGGCGGGGCGAACAAGAACCTCGAGTACTGCCTGGACGACATCCGCGTCTGGCTGGGCGCCCACCCGACCGCCGGCCCGCTCGTGCTCAAGCTGGAGCTGAAGACCGGCTTCTCCAGCCGCACCGGCCAGGGCCCGGCCCAGCTCGACTCGGCGATCTCGGCCCACCTCGGCTCGGCCGTGTTCAAGCCGTCCGACCTGCTCGGCTCGTACGCCTCGCTGGACGCCGCCGCGGAGGCGGACGCCTGGCCGACCCGCGCCCAGCTGGCCGGCAAGGTCATCGTCGAGGTCATCCCGGGCACGGTCGAGGAGTCCAACCCGACCGACACGCTGTGGACCGACAAGGAGTACGCGCAGTACCTCAACTCCCTGAAGGCCGCCGGCACGCTGAGCAAGGCGCAGATCTTCCCGGCCGTGCACAACGCGGCCACCGGCGACCCGCGCACCCGCTACAGCGACACCTCGCTGCGGCCGTGGTTCGTCGTCTTCGACGGCGACGCCAACGCCTATGTCACCAACAGCGGCATCGACCTGTCCTGGTACGACACCAACCACTACCTGCTGGTCATGACCGACGTGCAGAACATCTCGCCGGCGGTCACCAACGGCGACACGGCGGCCGCGCAGGCCCGGGTCGCGCTGGTCGCGGGCAAGCACGCCAGCGTCGCGTCGTCGGACTGGTCGGGCATGCCGTCGGTTGACGGCGAGGTCGTGGACCGCGGCTGACCGCTGAGGATGGACATGTTGACTGCATTGACGCCGTCAACAGCGCAGGTGGTCCGCCGCAGCTGAGCACTGACGACGGACATGTTGACTGCATCGATTCCGTCAACAGTTGATGCAGTCAACATGTCCGCGGCCGGTCAACGGAACACCCGGTCAACGGAACACCCGGTCAACGGAACACCCGGTCAACGGAACACCCGGTCAGCGGAACACCAGGCCGCCGCCGACCTCGATCACCTGGCCGGTGAGGGCGCCCGAGCCGTCCGACGCGAGCAACCGCACGGTCGCCACCAGATCTTCCGGCAGCAGTGGCCGGGGGATGGCCTGCGTGGCGACCAGCGGCGCGTGCGCCTCGGCGTCGCGTCCGGCGGCCAGCTCGGCCTCACCCTCGGTGCGGATGGCGCCGGGCGACAACGCGTTGACGGTCACGCCGCCCGGGCCGAGTGCCCGGGCGAGCGACCGGGTCAGGCCGATCAGGGCACTCTTGCTGGAGACGTACGCCGGTCCGCTCGGCCCGCCCAGGACGACCGTCGGCGAGACCACGTTGACGATGCGGCCCCACCCGCGCTCGACCATGCCCGCGCCGAGCGCCTGACTGAGCAGCATCGGCGCGGTCACGTTGACCGCGAACGTCGCCTGCCACTCGTCGACGGTCAGCCGGCCCAGTTCGACGTTGGAGGCCCGCGCCGCGTTGTTGACCAGCACATCGACCGCGCCGGCGCGTGACGCCAGCTCCCGCACAGCCGACGGGTCCGCCAGGTCGGCGTCGAGCAGTTCCGTGCGCGCGCCGAGGTCACGGCACAGCCGCGCGACCCCTTCGGTCTCCCCGGCCGCGCCGAGGTGATGCAGCAGCAGGGTCTTGCCCGGCCGGGCCAGTCCGACCGCGATCGCGGCTCCGATCCCCCGCCGGGCCCCGGTCACGAGAATGCGCTGCCCCATGCGCCCAGCCTACGGCCGCCAAGGTCGTTCCGGGCCGACACCGAGGAGTGAGCCTTGAGCAGGATTCGCGAACGGGACGGGGAAACCTGAGCTGTGGCGGTCCTCCAAAAAGGAGGACGACACGCTAGCGTCAATGCCTGAAGTGACATTGGTCTATCTCTCGGGGAGGTCAGATGACCATACGCGGACGGACGACAATCGCCGCCGGCGCGCTGATCGCGGCGGCGACTCTCGCCATGGGCGGCACGGCGGCGGCCGCCGCTCCGGCGCCGGCACCGGCCCAGGCGGGCGTCACCCACGAGGAGAATCCCCGCGTACCGGAGGGCGCGGTGTGGACGGAGGCCTACTTCCCGTCCGCCGACCACAGCGGCGTCGAGCTCCACGCCGACGTCCTCCGGCCGGCTAACCTGCCCGCTCACGCCCGTACGCCGGTGATCCTCGCGGTCGGCCCCTACTTCGGCCACGCCGGGCAGACCGGGCCGGAAGGCTGGACCCGGACCGGGCCGTCCAACCGGTTCGAGGACTTCACCACCGGCACCGGCCTCTTCGCCCGCGGCTACACCTATGTGATGGTCGACCTGCGCGGCTTCGGCGGCAGCACCGGCTGCCTCGACTGGGTCGGCCCCGGCGAGCAGGCCGACGTGAAGGCCGCGATCCAGTGGGTGGCGACCCGGTCCTGGTCGACCGGCCGGGTGGGCATGTACGGCAAGTCGTACGACGCGGTGACCGGCCTCGTCGGCAACGACCTGCGACTCCCGGCGCTGAAGGCGGTCGTCGCCCAGGAGCCGGTGTGGAACATGTACAACTACCTGTTCAGCAACGGCGTCCCCCGGCCCAACGTGACCGGCACACCCCAGGCCTACAACGGGATCGCCACGATGGCGCCGCTGCCCGACGACACCGCCCGCTACCAGGCCAACGCGAACTACGAGGTCAGCCACCCCGAGTGCCTGGCCGACAACCTCACGAACAACAACAACCCCGACCTCGACTCGCCCTACTGGCGCGCCCGCAACCTCGCGGCGAAGGCCAAGGGCACGAGCACCCCGCTGTTCATCACCCAGGGCTTCATCGAGAACAACACCAAACCCGAGGACACCGAGGAATACCTCGACAACCACCACGGCGTCGAGCGGGGCTGGATGGGGCAGTGGGAGCACGTCCGCGGCAACGAGACCAACTCCCAGGGCCAGCTGCTGCAGGGCCGCACCGGCTTCTTCGACGAGGTCATGCGCTTCTACGACCGCTACCTGAAGGGCATCGCGCCGGCGGTCCACGATCCCGCCTTCGCCATCGAGGACAGCACCGGCGTGTGGCGGGCCCAGTCGACCTGGCCCCAGCCGACGGCGTACACGACGGCCGACCTGGCCAACGGGCAGTACGTGGACGACGGCGTCGCCTCGACGCTGGCCGCGCCGGCCGCACCGGCCGCCCAGCAGTGGGACATGGAGCACGCCACCGATCCCGCTCCGCCCGCCGCCCAGCGCTTCGCGCCGGCCCCCGCGGCCGGCGACACGCACAGCTACTTCACCTGGTCCACGCCGATCTCGTCCCGGCTGCGGATCACCGCAACACCGCGGATCACGGTGAACGCCGGCGCGCCGGGCAACGTCATGGTGCGCCTGTGGGACGTCGCCCCGGACGGCACCGCGGTGATGTTCGACGAGAACGTCGCGCTGATCGAACGGGCGGGCCGGGTCGCGTTCGACCTGAAGTCGACCGACTGGACCCTCGAGGCGAACCACCAGCTCGGCGTCCAGATCGGGACCATCGGTAGCGGGAGCTGGCGGGACACCCCGAGCGGCAACACGATCAAAGTCACCCGGGCGGCCCTGGGTCTCGCACTGCAGAATCCGCGGCTCGACGTGCCGACCCAGGGCGGCCGGTCACCGTTCCTCGACACCTACCTGGAGCAGTACACCCGGACGCTCACCGGCGTCGGCGAGGGGACCTTCCCGCTCACGCTCCGCAACCACCACTGAGGCCCGGCCGGAGTGGACCGGCCCGGCGACGGCCCGGTCC
>NZ_JBFBAD010000211.1:0-12753 GCF_040682075.1 Actinoplanes sp. NPDC051411
CCAGGCGGTCCGCCTGGCGGACGGCAGTAGTCCGCTCGGCGGACACGCATCTTTAAGGAACTCTCCTTCGGAGAGTTCCACATCCAAAGACCGTCCGGGACGCGACCGCGGACACCGCACAACGCCGGCTGCCCCACCCGGCCCATCATCGCCGGGCCCAGGCGACGGGTCCCGGCTACCCGACGACTTCCGAGCTACCGACGACATGATTGCCTGGGCACGAGAAAACACCCCCGACGTAGGACGCGCAGCAACCGACGCATTTGTCGACTACTGGAAAGCCCAACCCGGGCAGCGAGGCCGCAAAACTGACTGGCTGGCCACCTGGCGCAACTGGATGCGGCGGGAACAGATCGACATTGAACGGCGTCCCGGTTTCCGCGGCGCACCGGTGCAAACCGCCGTCGACGCCGTCGTATCGCCGCGTCCGGTAGCGGAGGAGGTGTGCCCGGCTCACCGCGGTCACCGCGCCGCTACCTGTGGACTGTGCCGTGCCGAGCGCATCGCGGTCAGCGAAGCCGACAACGACGGGGCCTACCCGTGACCGGCCGCCACCCGGTACGGGCCGAAACCGCACATGGGCCGCACTACGACGACGAGTCGATGTTCTTGCCGGGTCGAACGTGGGTGCAGATGACATCGCTGAATCCGTTGGCCGCGCCCATGTATCGGATCTCCTCGCTTCCGCGCTGCGGCCGATGGTCATCTGCCCGTGCTGGGATGTCCCCGCGGACGGGGCCTGGGATCAGCGCCGTGACGGGTCGGCGCGGGCAACGACATGGCCGGCACGTCGCCAATTTTCCCCGGGGCCGGACGACACTGATGAAATCGTGCCGGCGGCGTTCGGTGACTGCAATCGAGGTCGGAAACCCGCTGATCAGAAGGGGCGCGACGCCGACCGTCGAGGACTCGCCGTACAGCCGCACACCTGGCGGCCCCCGATGGCGCCTGCCAACGACGGTGAAAAGGGGCCGCTACCATGACTGGCTGGTCCATGTGGATGCGTCAATGAATCGGGGTTTCGGATGCGCGGGCTGGTTGGCATGGTGACGGCGGCGATGGTGGTCGTGCTGGCTGGTTGCGGGAGCCCTGATTCTCGGCGTGCCCAGACGGTTGATCCACCGGCTCGCGCAGATTCCGGCGCCCGGGCCGTCGCAAACCGTATTTTCTCGGCGAAGCAGTTGGAAGATGCGCTGCTGAGTGTCTCGGAACTGCCGACCGGGTGGAGCGTCGACCCGGAGAGCGATAACTCCTCGACCAAGGACTCATCCGGCGAGTATGCCGAGTGCCCGCAGCTCGGGGCCGTAATCCAGCGATATCGCGACGCGCCTGCTGCAGAGTTCAAGTCACCCGCCGCCGCGGCCTTCTCCGAAGGGCTTCTGTCTCTACCACCGGCTGAGGCGAAAAAGATGCTCACAGATTTCTCCGCCGCGGTTGCAGCATGTAGGAAACTCAGCATCGACGGTGGTTATGGCAGGTCATTCGACATGTTCATGAGTGGCCTCTCCTTCCCGCAAGTCGGCGATGAGACGTTCGCGTTTCGTGCTACGGCCCAGACAGTTGGTGTCACCGTCAGCATGGACCAGGTTCTTGTGCGTCGAGCCGGCGTCGTCCTCGCGATTTCCAATCTGACGACGGGCGGCACCGCCGACACCACGGCGACCGAGGATGTGACACGACGGGCTCTCAGCAAGGTAGACAAGGTTCTTCGCTGACTGGGCTGCCGCAGCGATCGTCATGAGCCTTAAAGCTGACCTCGGCCGCTCCGGTGGGCTTTCTCGGGGGAACCGAGGTCGGTGAGGGCGGCCGCGCCGAAAAGCTGGCGCGGCCGGAAGTCATTTCCTGCGATGATGCCGAGTTGTGATAGCGATTCTGTCCGCGCTCGCTCGCGTGGTTCTTTGTGGTGTGCTGCCCTACCCTGACCTGCCGCGTCGCATTCGCGTTCGCCGCAGCGCCCGCATGCTCGCCACCAGCTGCCCCCTGCCTCGGGACGAGGAGCAGGTCACCGGCGAGGATTACGCACGATTGGCGCTGCTGCGGTTGCTGTTTTTGCAGCGCGAGACGCGCCGAGCAGTCCGGACACGCCAACGAGAGGCGGCGGCCCTGCTCGCTCGCACTGTCATCGAGACCTGCATCGTCGGTCTCTGGTGTCTGCTCATTCCTGGAGCCGCGGTCAAACTTCGCGCATCCGAGTACAAGGGCGCGGCGGCCATGCTGACCTTCCTATCGTGCACCGACTTCATCCCGGAGGAACTGATCCGGCGAGCGTTGAGCGCTCTCGGAGAACCGCAGAGCCTGCCAGCCGTACGGACCATGACCCAGCAGATCGACTCGAAGACATCCGCCACTCTGGCCATTCACCTGTACGACCTCGCGTACCGGCCTGCGTCGCAATACTTCACCCATGCCACCAACTCCGCGCTGCGCCGGCACGTCACAGCGGATTCCGGCTTCGCTGTCCGGCCTGCGAAGTCATGGGTCCGTCGCGCACCCGTGCGGTTGGTAGACGCCTGCGTAGGTGTGCTGGCCGGGGCCATCGCGAACAGCACCGCGGTCCCGGCAGATCTGTTCGTGCGGTATGGCGAGGACCACGCCAAGCGAGTGCTGCCGCCGCTGCTGGCCACCGTCGGTAAAGGAATGGGTCACAAGCTGGGCCGGGCTGGCATCGTGGCCTTGCTGAAGGAGGCGGGTGCAACGCGCGTATACCTCGCCGGCGCCGGCGCCGATGACGCCCCAGAAGTACGTGAAGCGCGGCTTCGATCCATGTACGACTCGCTCATCGCGCGGCTCGACATCACCGACGTTCCCCCGGACGCGATCCGACCCTTCGTGGACTACTTCGTCGCAAAGGCACTCGGGGAATGGGCCGCTGAGCACGCGAGCCAGCTTCCTCGGCGTTCACCAGACGGTGAAGAACCCGAGAAGGCGTAACCCGTACCAAACGGCCTACAGGTGCATGCCGCCGCGTCAGGGGCAGCCGTGAGCATGTCGGGGCCGTGCCGGTCTCGTCCTCGACTACAGTCCTTTGGCTGATCGTGCGGAGGGCCGACCTGGCGGATGCGGCGGCGCTCGCGGAGCTGCAAGACATCGGACCGGACGAGCTCGTAGCGTATGCCGATTGGGTGGCCGCCCATGCTGAGACGCATTTGGCGTTCGTCGTCGAGGTTGACGGGTGCGTAGTCATGCGCCGTTTGGCTGTTCGTCGCGTAACGGTTACCCCGCTAGGCATCGCTGGGACCGGCGCTACGGCGGCATCCAGTCGGTCATGGTTCGCCAGCAGTACCGCAGCCAGGGTATTGGGGCCGCGCTGATGGCCGCGATCCTCGTCGAGGCGCGTACCCGGGACCTGTCGCACCTGACGGTGCACTCCGGCCGCCTTGCGGTCGCTTTCTACCTGCGCAACGGCTTCAGCCATCACCGGCAGCTCCTGATCTGGGAGCCGGCCGCTCCTTGACCTGAGCTTGTTCATCGGTTCGGGTTCCAGCGAGCTGCCGAGACTCATCCACCCGCTGGTATCAGTCCCGGCACCGTCATCAGTCGATGCCGGGCTCTTCGTGGTCCGGCTCGGGTGCACAAGGGTCGGCGGGTACGACGTCGGAGGGGTCGACGATCTCCCGGGCGGACGACTGGCGTAGGTCCTGCTGCGATCCGTGAGAGGTAGCGGCGTCGATGGTCGTCGCGAGCCGGTCGATGTTCGCAGCGAGCTCGGCGATACTGGTGGCCAGTGACGTGTTCTGCGGCGCTGTCCGCGCATCGATTGCTTGGGTCAGCAAAGCGTTGTAGAGGTGGCCGGGTCCTTGTGCGCGGTTCGTGGTGCCGCCGTTGAGCGTATAGAATGACGTCGACGACAACGAGTTTTGAGCACTTGGGCTCAGGATTTGGGGACCGTGTTCGCCTGTGGGTGGAGCGGTCCTGTCGTTTGTCAGGGAGAGTTCTCTGCCGGTCGCAGCGTCGTGGATGGTGGCGACGCCGGCGACCCGGCTCCACCATTGCGGTTCGTCGAACACCAGCGCGCGTTGGAAGGCCCAGGCGGTGACGTCGGGTAGCCACAGTGCGGGTTGGTGCCGGTCGTCGACGTGCTGCAGTCGCATCCGGGCGTTGATGTGCTGGCCGCGGACGAGCCGCCGGTAGGTGGTGATGTCGGGTAGGTCGCTCGGGTTGACCTTGCGGCCCTGCAGCTGGGTGTCGAGTTGTTCGCGGGGGCTGGCTCGGGTGTCGAGGACGACGTCGCGGACCTTCTGGTCGTTGAGCTGGCGTAGTAGCTGTGTCAGCGCGGCTTGCCGGGCGACCTCTTGATGCTCGCCCAGGGGTGCTTGCGCGACCATGAGGGTCCAGCCGGCGTGGGCTTCGGTGGTGTCGAGCATGTCTTCGATGGGTTGGATGTGGCCGCGTCGGTAGAGGTCGCTGGCGTGGAACTCGCCGTGGTGGCCGGCGGCTTGGCGGGCGGCGTCGATGACGTCCGGCAGGTCGTCGGCGTCGACGAGGACGGCGGCGAACAGGTACGCGCCGGGATGCTGGCGCAGGCGGATGAAGGTTTCGTCGACGAACGCGACCGGGTGCCCGCTCATAGCCCGATCCGATTCCGGCAGGTGAGAGGCACCGAATCGACGTGCGTTCTGCGGTCGAGCATGCGGGTTTCAGGCATGGTCTGCCTCCGGCTCAGAGCGGTCGGCTGGTGCGTCGAGTTCGGCGTCCTCGAGGACGCGTTGCTGTGCGGCCTCGGCGTGGGTGGTGAGGTCGTCGGGAACGGGCCGCGCGTGAGGTTGGGGGCGGGTGGCGTCGACGGCGCGGACGCGGGCCGCGGTCTCCCGGACGGTGTCGGCGAGACTGTTGGCGTCGTCGGCGAGGTTCTGCGCGCGGCGCGCGGCCTCGGCCGCCGCGGCCAGGCCGGCGTAGCGGGTGGGCAGCGCGTCGGTGTACCAGCCGACCCACGTCTGGTGCTGGCCTTCGAGCTCGCGTACCCGTTCGCGGGCGGTATCGATGCGCCCGCGTGCCGAGTTGAGCCGCTCCTGAAGCTCGTCGACGGTGACGCCGGCACGGAGCGCGTCTACTTTGGCGTGCTGGTGACGGACCGCGGCGCGGGCCTGAAGCGGCCCGGCCTGCCACCACTTCGGTGTGGTGGCGTCGGCGTGCCGGGCCGCCGCTATCGCGGTGCTCTGGGCGGTGGACAGGTCAACACGCACGTCGCGGAACTGATTTTCGGCGGCCACGAGTTGCGTGTGAGCGACGCGGAGCCGACCAGCGACGTACGCGGGTGCGTTCTGGTCGGCGTCGCGTTGCGCGGCGATCAGGGCGCGGAGTTGGCCGTCGGTGGCGGCGCTGATCTGCCCGGCGAGCGTGGCCACGCCGAGGACGGTCTGGGCGCGGTGCCATCCTCCCCACCGGCCGGCGTCGCGTGAGGACGGCTCGGGGCCGATGGGATCGTCGGTGGCGACGCTGTAGCGGTCGCGGTAGGCGGCGACGACCGCGGCGCGGCCGGTCCACTGCCGCCGACCCGCGGCATCGTCAGGCAGCGGCCCGAGCGCGCGCGTCCAAGCGGGCCGCTCGGTGGCGGCTTGCTGGGCGAGAGCGTCGATGCGGGTGTCGCAGATGGCGGCGACTTTGCGTAGTTCTTCGCTGCCGTCGTGGTCGGTTGCGGGGAGGCGTTGGGTGTAGGTGCCGGCCTGGCCGGGGCTGAGCGCCACGGCCGGATCGACGACGGGGTTGTCGCCGTAGGTGTCGTAGATGCGCCAGGCAAGGACCGCGGCGACGTCGCGGGCGCTGCGCAGCTCCCGGGCCGACACCACCGCAGCAAGGACCTGTTCGGGGTCGTAGCCCGCGGCGGCCAACGTCTGCAGCCGAGCGCTGAGCGCGGGCAGAGCGGGGTCGGCGGTGAGATCAGCCGCGACGGCCGGTCCGGCGATAGTGCGCACGACGGCCGCGTAGCGGTCGGTGCCGGCCCGGGCGGACAGGTCGTCGTAGATCGGTCCCCAGTGCCGCAGGGCATCGACATCAGCCCACAGGGTCTGTTCGGTTTCGGTGGCGGAGCGGTCGGTGCTGTCGTTGCGCAGGATTTCGGCGAGCACGGTGACACCGGCGGGCGGCGCCGCGGGTGGGTGTGATTCTGGGGGTTCGTCGGCGGTGACGACGGCGAGCAGGTTGAGCAGCCGCCCGCGGGTGGCCATGACATACAGCCGGGCCCGGGTGGTCGCGGCATCGATGATGGCGCGGGCGGCGTCGACGGTGCGGCCTTGCGCAGAGTCGACGGTAGCGGCGTAGGCGAGCTGCACATGGTCGGCGACGTAGGTGGCGGGCAAGGCTGTGGAGGCGCCGCTGGTGGTGTTCTCGACGAGCAGATCGCCGTGCGCGGACAGTTCCAGGACGCGCCATTGGGTGCGGTTGGCGACGAACTGGTCACCGGCGATCAGGGTGCGGTTGTTGCGCCGGGTGACGATCAGGTCCCCGACACCGGCGTGGGTGCCGTCGGCGAGGGTGGCGGTGGGACCGGTCTGCACGATGCCGGCGCGGATGAGTAGCTGCCGGGCCTGGGTGGCGATGTCGGCGGCTTCGGCTTCGGTCTCGACGAGGATGAGGCTGGTACGGCCTTGCAGAATGTCGGCGGCCCAGCCGTCGAGCACGTGCGCGATGAGGTCGGTGCGGTGCCCGGCGATGATCCGGCTGCGGCGCTCGTATTCCGCGAGCACGGTGGTGTCGCCTTCACGCAGCCGCAGCGAGGCAGGGCCTTCCCACGGGTCGCTGAAGCGGCGGACCTCACGCAGCTCGGTGGTGACACCGAGGGAGGCTAGGTAGCGGAACATCCCCCCGGGCCCGATGGCGGAGATCTGTTCGGGGTCACCGACCAGGATCAGCTTCCCGCCGACCGCTTCGAGCAGCTGAATGAGGCGGACGAGATCGACGGTGGAGGCCTGCGAGGCTTCGTCAACGATGACCCACTGGCCGGGCTGGAACGCCCAGTCGTCCGGACTGGTGTCCTGCGGTGGGAAGTTTTGGGCGTGCAGCCACATGGCGATGTTCTCGGTGCGGATGCCCGGCTGCCCGCTGTCGCGGGTGGCGTCGGCGAGCACGAACGCGGCGTTCTGCCCGACGGTCAGGCCGAGCACGGGGATGCCGGCTTGACGGGCGGCGACACCGACAGCCCGCTGCAGGTAGGTTTTTCCGGTACCGGCCGGCCCGACGATCCCGGTGACCCGGCGGTCGTCGCCGACGGCGAAGTGCAGCGCGACGCGTTTCTCGTCTGACAGTTTCAGCCGGTCGGCGACTGCATTGAGCAGGGTTCGGGGTGCGGGGGTGGCACCGTGGCGGGTGGCGTAGGCGATGAGTTCTTTCTCGGCGGCCAGCACCGGTTCGGTGGACAGTTTCAGCTCGCGGTGGCGGCAGTAAACGCTTTGCCGGTCGCTGTCGCGGAGGAACGTTTCCCCCCACTGCAGCAATGCCGGCGGGGTCAGCACCCGCAGTCCACCGGCGCGGGTGCGGACCGCTTCGACGGCGTAGCGCTGCACCTTCCGCCAGTCCGCGCGGCGCTCGATGGCTGGGTTGACGTTCAGCTGACGGCCGATCGCCAGCTCGAGGTGATCCAGGGTGAACACGGCGCGTTCGGCGCTGAGCTCGTCGACAGCGCGTTCCACAGCCAGGCGCGGAAGACGCCGGATGGCGGCCGTAACGGCCGGCACCCGCTGCTCGTCGCGGGCCAAGCCGAGCTGCAGGGCTGCGGCGTGCAGGTCCTCGACGCGCACCGGCTGGCCGCCGCGGTGGCGTTGGGCGAGGCGGATGATCTGTCGTGCCTGCTGGTCGACGGGATCGAGGATGCGACCGACGGTGATGCGGCGAACCTCAGCGGCGGTTTCCAGTCCGGCCTCACGGTCTTCACGGCGCCACCGGGCGACGGCTTCGTTGGTGGATTCGGGACCCTCCTTCGGTCGGCGGGTACGCAGCGTGGCGTCCTGCGCGGAGCGCCGCCACCGACCGGCCGGAATCCACTCCCGGCCGGTGGCGGGGTCGCTGTGGCGGCTGCCGAGTTCGGTCTCGACGGCGGAGCGACGTTTCGAGTAGTGCCGGATCGCCAGCGGGTTGAACCCGACGATCTCACGGATCGGAGAGCCGACCCGGGCGGCGAACCGGACCCCCAGCCGGTGTGCGAGCCGGTGTTCCACGGCGCGTTCGTAGGCGATCCGGGCGGCGATGGTGGCCTGGTAGAACGCTTTGCTATCCAGGGCAAGCCACGTTTCCCGGCCGTCGCGCACGACGCGGACCTTGGACGAGACGATGATGTGCGAGTGCAGCTGCGGGTCTTTCTCACGCGACATGCGGTGGTCGAAGACCGCGGCAGCGAGGCCGTCGGTGTCGACCTGCACGATGCCGTTGGTGCCCAGCCGGGTCAACGCCCCATGCTCGCGCAGGTGCTCCAGCGCGGCGCGGACGCCTTCGTGGTGGGCCGCCATCACCTCGCGTTTGACCCGGTCGTCGCCGAATGCCCACAACAGCGAAACGCTTTTGACCGGGGACACGGTGACGTCGAACCCGGCGACTGGGTGTCGTTCCGGGGCCGTCCAGATCCGCAGCCACACCTGCGCGATCTGCTCATAGGTAGCGTCCTCGGGCAGCGCTTTCCACGCTTTTTCGACGGCGGCTTGGCGGCCTTGGTCGTCCATCGGCTGGAATTTGTGCCACAGCCGGCCGAGTTGTTCACCGGTCTGCGGGTGGCGGCCCTCACCGATGAGCTTTTGCAGCTGCTCGTTGCTGACCCGTCCGTGGACCCCGAACAGTGCGTGGCTTTGGCCGGCCCACCAGCCCGGCGCCTCGCCGTGCGCCTTCGGGTCGGCGTGATAAGCCACCGTGGCGTTGGGCGCGGCGGGGCGGAAGTCGTGCCGGCCGGTGGCCACCTGTTGGGCCAGATAGGTGATCCCGGCTCCCGGAGAGATGCGGGTTACCGAGAGCATGCCGCCGAGCGTAAGTGCCCGCCGGGCCCTTTATCGACATTGGAAATGCCAGGGGGTGTGCTACGTCTGAGAAGGGGTTTAGGGTGACCCGATATCGATGCTGGTGAGGGTCAGTACAAACAGTGTTCAACGATTGCAGGCGCAACAGAAGTAACATTCAACGATTGGTTGGTCTGGCTTTAACGAAAGCCGAAAATATAGCGTTAACGCATGGCGAGTAGAACAACGAATGAGGCTGTGTTGGGCTTGCGGCGTCGGCAGCAGGCGGAGGAGTCGGCTTTGACGGCGGCGTTGGCTGCTGCGGAGGCGGCGGAGCGGGCACGCGATAGACGGGCGGCTGAGTTGGCTCGGCTCGATGCGGCGGTGGGTGAGGCGGACGGGGCGGTGGATCTCGCTTTGGCGGTGTTGGCTTCGCTGCTTCCGGTGGACGTGGCCGCGCAGTTGGCGGGGGCGAGCGCGGCTCGGGTGCGTCAGGCGCAGCAGCGGGCTCCGCAAGATGAGGTGGCGCGTCGGGCGGGGGTCATTGTTGAGGTTCAGCCTGTCCGCCGACGGGTCGGCCGGCCTCGTGGTGGCGGTCGACCGGCCGGCGGGGGCCTTGGTTCGGGGTTGGGTGCGCAGGTCGTGTCAGCGCAGAAGGATGATGACCGTAAGGAGGAGAGCGGCGATGACGGCGGCTGAGGCGGCGGCGATAGCGAGGGCTCGTCCGATACGGACGATGGTGCGGCCGAGGCGGTCGTTGTTGATGATGGGCATGGCGGCCTTTACTGATTAGCGGGTTGACTGGCGGGCTTGTGCGGTAAGTGATGCTGACAGCATCAGGCCCCGACCCCGCCGTTGTGGCGGGGCCGGGGCCTTGTTGCGTTAGTCGGTGGTCGTCTCAGTGTGGAGCTGGGCTTGTTCCCAGGTGGTGGGTTCGTATCCGGCTTCCTTGGTCAGTCGATCGACATGGCGTGCGTCGGCTTTGTCGTAGCCGTCGCTTTGACGGATACGGGTTTCGTCGAGTGCCAGGTCGTAGATGTAGGCGGCGCGGGTGGCGAGCTTGAGGTCGTCGCGGTCGTGGTCTCCGAACAGGGTGTACACGGTGGTCTCCGCGTCGATCACGCTCGCGGTGCGTAGCCACTCGATGGCGAGTTTCTGGGCGTCGAGGTTTTCGATGTCTTCGCCCAGCAGCATGCGGCGAGACAGCCGGTTGGTGAGTTGGTCGCGGGTGGGGACCTTGGAGGCGATGCGGAGGCAGGCGGCGTCGCGGGCGGCGGTGGCGGTGCGGATTTCGTGGTCTTCGCGTTCGCGTTCTTCCCTGGCGCGGCGCTGCTCATCGGTCTCGGCGAGGGCCACGGGTTCGGCGCTCTTGCGGGTGGCGGGGGCGGCCACGCTCGTCCCGGTGTTCGTGTCGGGGGCCGGTCGGTCGTCCGGGGACGTTGCGGAGTCCGGGGAGGTAGCGGCGTCGGCGGCCGGGGTGGGCTCGGCGGGGGCCTCGGGGGTGGTCTGTGCCGGGGGCTCCTCGCGTTCCTTGGTGGTGTACCACTCGACGACGCCACCGTTGGCGACCCAGGCGATAACGGTGCCGTCGGCGATCGCCTTCTCGACGTTGTCGTTGCCGAGGATCTGGTAGGCGTGGCGGTGGCGCGGGCGCTCCTCGAAGTAGGCGGCCAGGTCCTCGATGAGCGGGATGCCGCGCTTTTTGAGTTCGTTGCGCTTCTTGGTTTGCTCCTTGGCGGCCTCGGCGGCGCGGGCCTCGATCTGGGCGGCGTCCTTGGCGGCGCGGGTGCGGGCCTCCCGTTCTTCGTCGGTGTTGTTGGGCATCGTCGCGATGCGGTCGAGCACGCGCTGTACGCGCTTGGGCTCGTTGGCGAACGTGATCAGGGCGTTGGCGACCTCGATAGTAATGGCCTTGGTGTCGAGTGCTTCCTGGGCTTGCTTGGGCAGCTTGAGCAGGCCGATACGCCGGGAAATCTGAGACTGGGGAATGCCGGTCTGGCGGGTGAGTTCGCGCTGGCTGAGCCCGTCTTCTTTGATCAGGCGCTGGTATTCGTGCGCTTCCTCCAAGGGCGAATAGTCGGCGCGCTGGACGTTCTCGATGACGCGCTGTAGGCGCTTGGTGGTGCGGTCCTTGACGGTCTCGGTGACCACGGCGCGGTAGGTGGCGTTTTTGGCGGCCTTGGCTCCGGCCCATCGCCGGTGTCCGAAGACGATGACGTATTCGATGGTCTTCGCGGCCGTGTCGAGGGCTTCGGCGTACTTGGCGGGCTCGGCCTGGGAGTCGATGCCCTCGGCCTCGGCGCGGGCGGCGTAGAGCTCCTTCGGGTCGTTGCCGTGTCCGGTCCACACGTGAAGCGGGACGACTACGCCGGGAGAGAGCTGGCCCAGCTTCATCGACTCGATGAAGTCGGCATCGGGGTGCAGGCGGCTGGCCGGGTTCTCGGGGTCGGGGGCGACGGCGTCGATCGGCAGGTCGTGGATCATCTGACCGGCGGCCTGGGCGGCAGCGACGATTTCGCGCTCTTCCGGATTACCTTCCGACTCGGCGGTCGGGTCGAGAACAGCGGTGGCTTTGTCAGCCATGAGAATTTCTCCCTGAGGGTTTGGATTGGAATGGGTGCGGGGTTGGGTCCGCCTCGGCCGGGCCAATGTGGTTCGGCCGAGGCGGGTTGACGGTTGGTCAGATGAGCTGACCGGCGATGGCGCCGCAGTGGTGGCAGATCGGGAATTGGGCGGTGAATGAGGCTTCCCGTACGTGCCAGAGTTCGAGGCCCGTCGCGGTTCGCAGGGCGTAGCGGCGCTCGGCGGCGTTTATGCACGCTTGGTCGAGGCAGGGGCCAAGCAGTCGGCAGAGACCGTGTTGGTCGGTCCTGCTGCCCTTGTAGATGACGAACAGGTTGGTCAGCTTGGCCTCGGTGAGGTTGAGGGCGGCCGAGTGTTCGGCGGTCAAGGGTTCGCCGGTGTGGGCGTGGTGGCCGGTGATGACGATCGCCTGTGCGCCGGTGGGAGGGTCGGAGACGATCCGGGCTGTCTCGACGTGCAGCGGCGCGCGGGTGAGGTGGTGCTCGACGATCTCGCCTCCGGTGAGCTCATGGGCGTAGACCAATGTTTGCCTCCTGGCATGAGGGGTTCTGAGTGCCGGGTTTGGGGTTGCCGTCCCTCGCCCTGCGCGTTTAATGTTACCCGACTTCGTGTTTTCGGGCAACTAGTTTGCCTTGGTTCGGGCTCGGCCTTGTGGGCCGAGCCCGAACCGGCGACTTAGTAGTCTTGCGGTCTTAGCAGTGTGGTGACGCGGTGTCCGGGGTCGGTGATGACCCACAGTTCGTGTTCGCCGTGCGGGCAGGTGCTCCGGTTGGTGCAGGGCTGGGTGTAGGCGGACAAGATACGATCGCCACTCTGGACTGCGGCGTCGTTTGATCGGGAGTCACGCGCGTCGACCTCGCCCCAGTCGCCCCGGTGGTGCCGCAGGATGTAGCTGGCTGCGGTGTTGTAGGCGTCGCCTTCCTCCGCGTGGTGGGCTGCGATCAGGTCAAGGGCGGCTGGCGTGATGTAGAGCTGGACGACCTTAATGACCATCGTCGACCTTTCGGCTCGGGATTCTGAGTGCCTGGGCTCGGGGTTGCCGTCCCTTGCCCTTGCACGTTTAATGTTACCCTTATGCCCGCACAGGGGCAACGCAAATGGCCAGGTCACGCGCGTTTTTTGGGTTTTTGGAGGCGCGCCATCTCTTGTGGTGGGTCATCCCGGCGGCCTGATCTTCGATTCATCACGCCGGATTCTGGGGTGCAAACCCCGGGGTTGGGTTTGCGGCCCGGGAGCCGGTGTGATTACCCCTTGG
>NZ_JBFBAD010000212.1:0-12441 GCF_040682075.1 Actinoplanes sp. NPDC051411
GCCGGGCCACGGGGGGCGGCCGCCACGGGGCCAGGGTTGGTGCCGGGCGGCGCCGAGACCCCGGAAGCGCCGGCGGCGGCCCGCACGACGGCCACCGGGTCGGTCACCACCCACCGGAGCCGGACCATGACCACGGTCGGCGACGAGGGCGGCGCGAAGTCCAGCAACGCCTCGTGCCGGCTCAGGTCGACCAGCCACGCCTCCTGCGCCCCGGCCGGCGGCACCGCTCCGGTCACCACTGTGGACCCGGTCCGGAACACCCAGGCCACGCCGTGATCGCCCGGGAACCACGCGTCTCGATCGAGGCGAAGATGAAGCAGGATCGGCGTGGCCACGCCTGACCGTACCGCGGGACCGCGATCAGTACGGCTCGCCGCACACCTTCCCGGCACCGTCCTCTTCGCCCCTGGGGATCGCGCCCCGCGTGTCGGCGCAGGGCAGACCGTACGTCAGCGGGTGAAGACCGCCCGCCATCGTCCGTCGAACCGGTCCGACCCGATCCGCTCGATCGTCACGGCGCGTACCTCGTCACCGGCGAAGGCGGAGATCTCGTCGTGGGTCAGCGGCCAGGGCGGTCCCTGCTCCGAGGGCGAGTCGAGGGCCGCCGCGAGCACGACCAGTGTCCCGCCGGGGGCCAGGAACGACGCCACCGACGCGGTCGCGGCCGGCCGGAGCGCGCGCGGCAGCGCCTGCACGGTGTTGCTCTCCACGACGAGGTCCCAGGCCGCCGACCACGACGCCGGCGGCGAGAGCAGGTCGGCGACCTGATAGCTGACCGAGGTCCCGGGGTGGCGCGCGCGGGCGTCGCGTACGGCCGTGGGTGAGATGTCGAAAGCGGTCGTCGCGTATCCCAGCCCGGCCACGAACTCGGCGTCGCGTCCGAGACCGCAACCCACCACCAGCGCCCGCCGGCCGTCCCCGGCCGGCAGCCCGGCCGAGTCGAGGCCGCCGCTCGGCGACGGCCGGTCCCACGGCACGACCGCCCGGCCCGCGGCCGCCTCCTGATAGAGCCGGTCGAACCAGCCGGTCGCGTCGCCGGCGGCCAGCGACGGGCCGGCCAGCCGGTCGGCGTCGTTCTCGATGCTCATGGGCCTCATCAGAACACGCTTCGGTCGTCGCCGAACCGTGCCGGGGGCACTATCGGGGCATGGAGGAAGCAGAGGCTCTGGCCGGCCGGGCGGCGCTGCTGGCCGACCGCACGCGGGCCGCGTTCTGTCTGGCCCTGCTCGACGGCCGGGCGTGGACGCCGACCGAACTCGCGCGGGCGGCGAAGGTGGCGGTGTCGACCGCCAGCGGGCACCTGGACCGGCTGGTCGACGGCGGCCTGCTGACCGAGCACCGGCAGGGCCGCCACCGCTACGTGCAGCTGGCCGGTCCCGAGACGGCCGCGGTGATCGAGATGATCGCCGCGGCGGGTGGGACGGCCGCCGAGCGGCCGCGTTCGATGGCCGCCGCGCACCGGCAGCGCAATCTGCGTTTCACCCGCACCTGCTACGACCACCTCGCGGGGGTCGCCGGGGTCGCGCTGGCCGACGGCCTGATCGGGAACGGTCTGATCGGGAACACCGACGGGCTCGTTCTGACCGGGAACGGCCGGGCCGCCCTGGAGAACGCCGGCATCGAGATCCCGCGGCGGCGGCGACCGGCCCTGCGCGAATGCATCGACTGGACCGAGCGGCGGCCCCACCTGGCCGGGGAGATCGGCGCGGCGATCTGCCGGCACGCCTTCGGCGCCGGCTGGATCACGAGGATCGGGTCGGGCCGGGCGGTCCGGGTCACGCCCGCGGGCGTACGCGATCTGGACCGTTACTTCGGTGTCGTCATCGGCCCTGCGGAGCCGGAGCGATCCGCCGCAGCTCCCGCAGGGCCTGCCGGCGCACGTCGCCCGTGAGGGTGTCGATGTAGAGCGTGCCCGACAGGTGACCGGTCTCGTGCTGCAGCGCCCGGGCCAGGAAGCCGGTGCCCTCGATCACGAGCGGCTCGCCGTGCTGGTCGAAGCCGCGCGCGGTGACCGACATGGCCCGCCGGGTCGGGAAGCCGAGGCCGGGCAGCGACAGGCAGGCCTCCTCGTCGTCCTGCTCGCCGGCGAACGCCGACAGGACGGGGTTGACCAGGTGGCCGACCTGGCCGGCCACGTTGTAGCTGAAGACCCGCAGGCTGACGCCGATCTGGGGTGCGGCGACGCCGGCGCGGCCGGGCACCCGCACGGTGTCCTCCAGGTCGGCGACGAGGTCGCGCAGCTCCTGGTCGAAGGACGTGACCGGGTCGCACTCGGTGCGCAGCACGGGGTCGCCGAAGAGCCGGATGGGCCGAACCGTCATGCCGGAAGATGCTAACCGGTCGTTACGCGAACAGCGCCGGCTGGTCGGCGCCGAGCATCTCGCGCAGCTTGGCCAGCGACCGCCGGGTCTGGCTCTTGACCACGCCGGCCGGCACCTCGAGCACCTCGGCGACCTGCTCGACGCTGAGGTCCTCGAAGTAGCGCAGGATCACGATCGCCCGGTCGCGGGCGGGCAGGTGGCCGAGCGCGTCGAGCATGGTCAGGCGCAGGTCGGGGTGGTGCCGGTAGGCCGGCTCGTACAGCACGCCCGGGACGCTCTCGCTCGACGAGCGCCGGCGGCGGTGGTCGAGGTAGGCGCGGAGCAGGATCTTCTGGGCGTACGCCACCAGGTTGTCGGCCTGCACGGCCCGGCGCCAGCTCAGGAACAGCCGGGTGAGCGCGGTCTGGGTGAGGTCCTGGGCCAGGTGCCAGTCGCGGCACATCATGTAGGCCGTGGTGCGCAGCCGCTCGGCGTGGGCCTGCGCGAACTCGGCGAACTCCTCGTCGTCGGTCATCGCGCGAACACCGGCAGGGCCGTCGGGAACGCGCTCGCCGCCTGGTCGACCAGGCTCGCGTCCATGGTCACGCCCCACCGCCGGTCGGTGACGATCAGCGCGGCCTCGGCCTCGCTGAGCTGGGCCCGGGCGGGCGGATCGGTGCGGCCGTCGAACGCGAGGCAGGTCGCGATGTCGAGCTGGACCTCGGTGCCGTCGGGCCAGGTCGCCCGCACGTCGGTGTCCTGCACGCAGTCGCCCGGCACGTGGGTGACGGTCAGCCGGGCCGCCGACCCGCGCGGAAGACCGGTGTCCTTGCGGTCGACCTGGAGCCGGAGCATCGACGGACCGTAACCGGCGTCGTAGTACAACTGCACGTGCAGATCATTGTCGCGGCCGACACCGTAGTGACTCGTCCGTCCGGGTGGCAATAGCGTGGTCAAAAGGTGAAGCATGGCAGCTGATGTCGCTTTCTTCTGCATTCCCTCGGCACGCTGAGTGCCATTGCGGACCGTGACGGTACGCGTCGGCGCGGCGGCCGTCGGGGCAACCGCGATCGATGGCACAGATCCGGGAGGTAGCGCGGAAGGCAGCGCGGGAAGCTGAGGCCCCGGCCCGAAGGCGGCGAAGGCGGCGATCGCCAGGACGGCCACCCCGGCCCCCACGGCGGCGAGGCGGCGGTTGCGGCGGACACGGCGGCCGTCGCTGATCGCGGCGCCCACGACGTCGCCCAGCGGGGGCGGGCGCTCGCCGGCCAGATCGGCCAGCAGCGCCGCCCGCAGATCGTCCTCCACGGCTGTGCCTGCCTCCCTCCGGCCTCTCCCCCAGCTCTCACGAGGAAAGACGCGGCCGGGCCGGGGCAAGGTTACCCGGCCAGCGCCTCCCGGATCGGCGCCGCTTTGGCGGCGGCCTCGGCGACCTCCTCGTGCGGGTCGCTGTCGATCGTGATGCCGCCGCCCGCCCAGGCGTGGACCCGTTGTCCGTCGACCGCCACCGTGCGGATGGTCAGCGCCAGATCGAGGTGGTCGTGGCCGAGCCAGCCGACCGCGCCCATGCTCACCCCGCGGCCCACCGGCTCGAGCCGGGCGATCTCCGCGAGGGCGGCCGGCTTGGGCGCGCCGGTCACCGAGCCGCCCGGGCAGAGTGCCCGGAGCAACGCCGGCAGGGAGAGGTCCCCGGCCACCGGCGCGGCGACGACGGACTCGGCCTGCCACAGGCCGGCCCATTCCCGTACGCCGAAGAGCTCCTCCACCCGCACCGGGCCCGTCCCGGACAGCCGGGCCAGGTCGTTGCGCTCGAGATCGACGATCATGATGTGCTCGGCCCGTTCCTTGGCCGAGCCGAGCAGGTCCTCGCGCCCCACGGCGGTGGCCGGGCGGGTCCCCTTGATCGGCCGGGTGACGACCAGGCCGTCCCGGACCTCGACCAGCGTCTCCGGCGAGGCCGTGGCGAGGGCCCAGCCGTCGCCGCTCAGGACGCCGCCGTATTTCGCCCCCGGCAGGCCGGCGACCCGTCGCAGGGCCGCCGCCGGGTCGCCGCGGTAGGCCGCGCTGGCGTGCCCGACCAGGTTGACCACGTAGACGTCGCCGCGGCCGATCGCGTCCCGGACCGCCTCGACGGCTCCCGCGTGCTCGTCCGGGGTCCAGCTCGGAGTCCATCGGCCGAGATCGAACCGGCGATCGCGGATATCCGACACATTCCGGTGCGCGGGTGCGTACCCGTGCCCGTAGACGACCGCGTAGATGTCCGGGACCGCGGGCACCGGCGACGGTGCTCCGGGCCTCCCACCGGCCATTACACATCCGGCGGCGGCCGACACATAGAGTGCCGCGCCGCAGACCCGGCTATCGACGACCGGATGAACCTGGCTGGCCGAACGGCCAATGTTTCGCACGCTCAGTCCGTTGTCCGTCAGGAACTCGGCGAGAGGCTCGGCACCGTCCCCGCCCTCACTTGCATGCCACTGGAACACTGATAACGCAACGTGACGAGCTTGACAGGCCGCCGGAGCCCCCGGCGGACGGCCGAGAGGAGGTTCCGGAGAGTGGTCGACAGCGTCTGTTTCGTGGACCATCAGAGGCGAATGATTGCTTCGGACGCCGTCACCCCCTCAAGCCGTTCTCGTTCGGATTGAGGTAACGTCCGTCACCGTCGTTGTGAATCCACACACAAGCCCCCCGACCGGAGAAACCACGATGTGCCAGCACCAACCTGCCTGTCCCAGCGCCGAAGCGAGCGATCGCGAGGCGGCCCGGAGCGTGGCGTCCTTCTGCGAGCAGGGCTGGACCCTGCTCTGCAACGGCGTCATCGTCTTCGAGGACACCGGCGAGATCCTGCCGGACGGGACGATGATCGAACCGCACCGCGGCCCCGCGGTGCACGCCCTGGCCGCCTGAACCCCGGCGACTACTCAGGGTAACTGGTTGACCCCGCTCGACGTCGAGCGGGCCCACTGACGTAACGGACATAACCCCCGCCCGATACGCCGGTCACCGCACGGCACGGGCCGCGGCCGAAGCAGACCGCGACCCCCGCCGCAGATTCTCAGTCCTCGAACGCTTCCGGGGACGGGCACGAGCAGACCAGGTTGCGGTCGCCGTAGGCCCCGTCGATCCGGCGCACCGGCGGCCAGTACTTCGCCGTCCGGTCCACCCCCTCGGGGAAACCCGCCACCGATCGCGGATAGGCGTGCTCCCACTCGTCGGCCGTGACCGCCGCCGCGGTGTGCGGGGCGTTGGCCAGCGGATTGTCGCCGGCCGGCCACACCCCCGCCGCCACCTGGTCGATCTCCCCCTTGATGGCGATCATCGCGGCGCAGAACCGGTCGAGCTCGGCCAGGTCCTCGCTCTCGGTCGGCTCGACCATCAGCGTGCCGGCCACCGGGAAAGACATCGTCGGCGCGTGGAAGCCGTAGTCGATCAGCCGCTTGGCCACATCGTCGACCGAGACGCCGGTCGCCTTGGTGATCGGCCGCAGGTCGAGGATGCACTCGTGGGCGACCAGGCCGTTGTTGCCCGCGTACAGCACCGGGTAGTGCTCGCGCAGCCGGGCCGCCACGTAGTTGGCCGCCAGCACGGCCGCGCCGGTCGCCGCGGCCAGCCCGTCCGGGCCCATCATCCGCACGTACGCCCACGAGATCGGCAGGATGCCGGCCGAACCGTGCGCCGCCGCCGAGACCGCGTGGTGGTCGCCCGGCTCGAGCGGGTTGCCGGGCAGGAAGCCGGCCAGGTGCGCGCGGACCGCGACCGGGCCCACGCCGGGACCGCCGCCGCCGTGCGGGATGCAGAACGTCTTGTGCAGGTTGAGGTGGGAGACGTCGGCCCCGAACTTGCCCGGCCGGGCGAAGCCGACCAGCGCGTTGAGGTTGGCGCCGTCGACGTACACCTGGCCGCCCGCGTCGTGGACCTTGCCGCACAGGTCGGCGATCGACTTCTCGTAGACGCCGTGGGTCGACGGGTACGTCACCATGATCGCGGCGAGCGCGTCCGCGTGCTTGGAGATCTTGGCGTCGAGGTCGGCCAGGTCGACGTTGCCGGCGTCGTCGCACGCCACGACCACGACCTTCATGCCCGCCATCACGGCCGACGCGGCGTTGGTGCCGTGGGCGCTGGACGGGATCAGGCAGATGTCGCGGTGGTCGTCACCGCGCGATCGGTGGTAGCCGCGGATCGCGAGCAGGCCCGCCAGCTCGCCCTGGGAGCCGGCGTTCGGCTGCACGCTGACCGCGTCGTACCCGGTGATCTCGGCCAGCCAGCCCTCGAGCTGGGCGACCAGCTCCTCGTAGCCCGCGGTGCGGCTCGCCGGGGCGAACGGGTGGATGTCGCCGAACTCGGGCCAGGTGACCGGTTCCATCTCGGTGGTCGCGTTCAGCTTCATCGTGCACGAGCCGAGCGGGATCATGCCGCGGTCGAGCGCGTAGTCGCGGTCGGAGAGCCTGCGCAGGTAGCGCAGCATCGCGGTCTCGGACCGGTGGCTGCGGAAGACCGGGTGGGTCAGGAAGCCGGTCATCCGGCCCAGCGGGCGGGCACCGCACTCGGCCGCCCCGGCCGGGGCGGCCCCGAAGGCGGCCAGCACCGTCGCGACGTGGGCGGCCGTCGTGGTCTCGTCGCAGGCGACCGAGACGTGGTCGGCGTCGACCAGCCGCAGGTCGATGCCGTCCGCGGCCGCCGCGGCCACGACCTGCGCCGCGCGGCCGGGGACGACCGCGGTGACGGTGTCGAAGAACGCCTTGGCGGTGGTGTCGATGCCGGCCGCGGCCAGGCCGCCGGCCAGCGCCAGGGCGCGGTCGTGGACCCGCCTGGCGATCGCCCGCAGGCCGTCCGGGCCGTGGTAGACCGCGTACATGCTGGCCATCACCGCGAGCAGGACCTGGGCCGTGCAGATGTTGCTGGTCGCCTTCTCGCGGCGGATGTGCTGCTCGCGGGTCTGCAGGGCGAGCCGGTAGGCCGGGGCGCCGTCGGCGTCCCTGGACACCCCGACCAGGCGGCCGGGCAGCGAGCGCTCGAGACCGGCCCGCACCGCCAGGTAGCCCGCGTGCGGGCCGCCGAAGCCGAGCGGCACCCCGAAGCGCTGGGTGGTGCCGGCCGCGATGTCGGCGCCGATCTCGCCCGGCGCGCGCACCAGGGTCAGCGCGAGCAGGTCGGCGGCGACGGTGACCAGGGCGCCCCGGGCGTGGGCGGCCTCGACCAGGGCGGCGTGGTCGCGCAGCGCCCCGGAGGCACCCGGGTACTGCAGGTGCAGGCCGAAGTACTCGGCCGGCAGCTCGTCACCGGCGTCCAGGTCGACCAGGGCCAGCGTGATGCCGAGCGGTTCGGCCCGGGTGCGCAGCACGGCCAGGGTCTGCGGGAGCGTGTCGGCGTCCACCGCGTACACGTCGCTCCTGACCTTGGACGCGCGGCGCGCGAGCGTCATCGCCTCGGCGACCGCCGTCCCCTCGTCGAGCATCGACGCGTTGGCCGTGGTCAGGCCGGTCAGGTCGGTGACCATGGTCTGGAAGTTGAGCAGCGCCTCGAGCCGGCCCTGGCTGATCTCGGGCTGGTACGGCGTGTACGCCGTGTACCAGGCCGGGTTCTCCAGCACGTTCCGCTTGATCACCGCGGGCGTGAACGTGCCGTAGTAGCCCAGGCCGATCATCGAGGTCGTAACCTGGTTGCGGGAGGCGATCTCCCGCAGCTCGGCGATCGTCTCCTCCTCGGAGGCCGCCTCCGGCAGATCCAGCCGGCCGTGCCAGCGGATCACCTCCGGGATGGCGGCGTCCATCAGCGCCTCGAGCGAGGGGTAGCCGATCGATTTGAGCATCTGGGTCTGCTCGTCGGAGTCAGGACCGATGTGCCGGTTGGCGAACGTCATGGCGGCTCCACTGGCGGGAAGAGGTCGTCGGCAAGGCGGCCTCCCCCTCTGTCATACCCATGCGGTACTTCAGAGTCGCGCAGCCCATGCGGTCCGTTTGCCTGAGAGGTTCCGGGGAGGATTTGCCCCTTCGGCGCCGCCGCTGTCCGCTTACGAGGACCGGCGAGCTCTCCCGCATGGCTGGGAGCCAACCTACCAGCGATCACTGTGCGGGACCCTGTCCCTAGGGTGTGGTGTGTGACCTACGAACCGGCGGCCGACCGCTACGAAAAGATGACCTACCGCCGCGCCGGGCGCAGCGGCCTGAAACTGCCCGCGATCTCGCTCGGGCTCTGGCACAACTTCGGCGACGGGCGCCCGTGGGACCGCCAGCGCGAGATCGTGCTCCGCGCGTTCGACCTCGGCGTGACCCACTTCGACCTGGCCAACAACTACGGCCCGCCGGCGGGCAGCGCCGAGAGCAACTTCGGCCGCATGCTCGCCGCCGACCTGCGCGCCCACCGCGACGAACTGGTCATCTCGACCAAGGCCGGCTACCACATGTGGAACGGCCCGTACGGCGAGTGGGGCAGCCGGAAATACCTGGTCAGCTCGCTCGACCAGTCGCTGAGGCGCCTCGGCCTCGACTACGTCGACGTCTTCTACCACCACCGGCCCGACCCGGACACCCCGGTCGAGGAGACCATGGGCGCCCTCGACGCCGTGGTCCGCTCGGGCAAGGCGCTGTACGTCGGCATCAGCAACTACAGCTCCGAGCAGACCGCCGAGGCGGCCCGGGTGCTGAGGGACCTCGGCACGCCGCTGCTGATCCACCAGCCGTCGTACTCGATCCTCAACCGCTGGACCGAGCGCGACAACCTGCTCGACACCCTCGAGGAGGCCGGGGCCGGCTGCATCGCGTTCAGCCCGCTCCAGCAGGGCCTGCTGACCGACCGCTACCTCGGCGGCATCCCCGACGACTCCCGGGTGCGCACCAGCGTCTTCCTCAACGAGAGCGACCTCGACGCCAGGACGATGGGCCGCATCCACGCGCTCAACGACATCGCCGGGCGGCGCGGCCAGAGCCTCGCCCAGCTGGCGCTCGCCTGGGCGCTGCGCGACCCGCGGATGACCAGCCTGATCATCGGCGCGAGCAGCGTCGGCCAGCTCGAGAACAACATCGCCGCGCTCGACAACGCCTCGCTGAGCAAGGAAGAGATCGACGAAATCGACGCGACGGTTCTCGACCTCTGACCTATCGTCTCGACCATGATCGAACTGGTCGAGCGGCACACGATCCTCGGGGTCGTGGTCGGTTCCCGCGCCTACGGACTGTCCGGGCCGGGCTCCGACCACGACCGCCGGGGCGTCTTCGCGGCCCCGACCCGGCTCTTCTGGCGCCTGGCCAAGCCGCCCACCCACCTGGACGGGCCACTGCCCGAGCAGTTCTCGTGGGAGGCCGAGCGGTTCTGCGACCTCGCCCGGCAGGCCAACCCGACGGTTCTCGAGGTGCTCTGGTCGCCGCTCGTCGAAAAGATCACCGACCTCGGGCGGGCCCTCCGGTCGGCCCGCCCGGCGTTCCTCTCGCGCCGCGTCGAACAGACCTACGGGGCGTACGCCCGGGAGCAGCTCACCCGGGTCGTCCACCGCCGCGCGCGCACCGGGGAGACCAACCACAAGCAGGCCATGCACATGATCCGGCTGCTGCTGGCCGGCATCCACGTGCTGCGCACCGGCGAGGTCCTGGTCGACGTCACCCCGCTGCGGTCCCGCCTCCTGGCCGTGCGGGACGGCTCGATGCCGTTCGACGCGGTCACGGCCTGGGCGGCCGAGCTGCAGGACGAGCTCACGTCCGCGGCGGCGGCGGCCACCACGCTGCCGGCCGGGCCGGACCTCGATGCGATTGATCAACTGCTCGTCCGCGTACGGGAAGAGGGTTTGAAATGACCTTGACGGTGCCGCCGTGGGCGGCCGGCGAAGCCTCGTCGCTGCCCTACCCGCTGGTCTTCGCCACCGTCTCCGGAGCCCACCTGTACGGGTTCGCCTCGATCGACTCCGACCTCGACCTGCGCGCCGCCCACCTCCTGCCGGCGGCCGAGGTCGTCGGGCTGCGCGCCGGCCCCTCGACGATCCGGCACACCGGGGACCGCGACGGCGTCGAACTCGACGTGGTCAGCCACGACCTGCGCAAGTTCGCCCAGCTGCTCGCCTCGCCCAACGGCTACGTGCTCGAACAGCTGCTCTCGCCGCTGGTGGTGGTGACGAGCGCGCTGCACGAGGCCCTGATCGCGCTGACCCCCGGGCTGATCCATCGCGGACACGCCCACCACTACCTGGGTTTCGGGGCCGGCCAGTGGCAGCTGTTCGAGAGGACCGGCGAGCTGAAGCCGGCGCTCTACACGCTGCGGGTGCTGCTCACCGGCGCGCACCTGATGCGGACCGGCCGGCTGGAAACGAACCTGAAGGTGCTCGGGGCGCGGCTTGCGTACGTACCGGATCTGATCGACGCCAAGCGGGAAGCGGAGCACGGACCCCTGCCCCCGGGGGCCCGGGCCGCCCTCGACCGTGACGTGCCCCGCCTGCGCGCCGATCTGGAAGCGGCCCGCGACGCGTCGCCGCTGCCCGGCGCCGCCGGCCCCGCGGCGGTCGACGCCCTGCACGACCTGATCGTGCAGGCCCGGCTGTCATGAACCTCCGGACGGCCACACCAGACGACCTGGACGTGCTGCTCACGCTGGCGGTGGCGTTCTACGAGGAGGACGGGTTCACGACGCCGCGGTCCGCGCTCGCCGCGCACCTGCCGCACCTGATCGGCTCCGACGCGGCCCGCGTGACGGTCGCGGCCGACGGCGCACAGGTGGCCGGCTTCGGGATCACGACGACCAGGTTCGGCCTCGAGTACGGCCTGGGCGCCGAACTGGAGGACCTCTACGTCAGCCCGGCATGGCGGCGGCAGGGGCTCGCGAAGGCCCTGATCGAGGACAGCGCGGCGTGGGCCGCCTCGATCGGGGCCTCGCGACTGGAAATCGTCATAGCGCCCAACGGCCAGGACGTCGGTCATTTGTTCCGGTATTACGCGGCGAACGGTTTCACCGACGAGGGCCGCCGTCTGCTGTCGCGGCCGTTGTAGGCTTTTCGGCCGCCGGCAGGAATTCCGCGAATTGCCCGGCCACCATGTCGGCGACCCCCTCGGCGTCCCGCGAGCCGTCGACCTCGATGACCCGGATGCCCCGCCGCCGCGCGCTCGCCACCGCGTCGGCGGCGATCAACCGGTCACGGGCCACCCGGTGCCGCTGGGCCCCCTCCGGGTCGGCGACCGGCCGGGACAGGGCCGCGGCCCGCGGCAACCGGGCGATCTGCAGCTGCCGGAACCCCTCGGTCGCCACCAGCACCACCATGCGCTTCCGGTCGGCCGTAACCGCGGCGACCAGCTCCGGCCGCAGCCCCCACCCCTCGGCGACGATCGGGCGCGGCGACTGCAGGGCCCGCAGGTCGTCGAGCACGAACGCGAAGCGCTCCCGGAAACACCCGATCGCATCGGCGGCCGCCTCCTCGGCGGTCCACCGCGGACCGGTCGCGGCCGGCCCGGGATCGGCCAGGGTCTCACCCCGGCGCGCGGCGGCCGCCGTCCTGCGGTCCCAGTGACCGCGCGAGTCGTGATAGTCGTAATGATAATGGGTGAGACCGAACCGGTCGGCCAGAATTCCCGCCACCGTCGTCTTCCCGGCCCATTGTCCGCCGCCGATCCAGAGCGCATTCCGCAGGGTCGTAAAAGAATCCCATTGCATGCCGAAATCGTGATCGCCCCGGCCGCCGGATTCAAGTCTTGTTCTTCCCACCCCGAACTGATTATCTGTCCTTAGTGAGTGTTGGAGAAGTTCTCATGTAGACGATGTGGCGGCGTGATGGAGACGGTCGGGTCGGGCAGGGTGGTGCGGTGTCGTCGCGTCGCGGCTTTTCTTCTGACCTGACCGATGCCCAGTGGGACCTTGGCGGCTAGGAACCCGATTAGGAGCTTTGTGCCCTCACGGAACGGACCGTGGCGCGTGCTTCCGATCATGGCGCGCCCGGTCCGCGCGTAATTGCCCACGCTCGGTGCCCCAGCATCGCGACGTCTACTGTCCGCGAGCTCTCCTCGCTCGTGCTTTGATCGCGAGGATGACGTCGGTCTTGGCCTTGGTGTAGCCGTTCATGTCATCCCAGCGCGTGACTGGATAGGTGCCCGGATACGCTGTGTTTTTCAGCTGGTGGTGGGGATCCAGGGGTTTCCTGTGGCGGCTTGGATGAGTGCGTCGAGCA
>NZ_JBFBAD010000213.1:0-12368 GCF_040682075.1 Actinoplanes sp. NPDC051411
TATGTGGTGCTGTCGTTGGTTCCGGTATGGGCTGCTGACATCGTGGGCGACGCTCTGACATGGGGTCGGGCCGGCCGCCGCGGCAGTAGGGCTGCCGCACGGGGCGGGCGGCGCGGCGACCGGAATCGAGTGGAGCATCAGGCCGTGGCGAGGAGGGCGTCGAGCTTGGTGAAGCTGCTCCCCCAGCCTTCGCGGGCGTTCGACTCCCACTCCGGCGTGTATGGCCCCTGGGTGATGACGACGCGGGTCTTGTCGCCGGGCTCGTCGTGGAACTCGATGCGCATGCGCATCGTGTCGCCCGGGAAGGCGTCGATGCCCGAGACGTCCTCCTCGCCGACGAGCAGCTCGTTTTCGATGACCTCGGTGAACGTGGCGTCGACCGGCGAGCTCTGCGACGGGTCCTCGTCGTTGACCATCGTGAAGCGCTGGTGGCCGCCCGGCTTGGCCTCGACCGAGACGCTGTCGCGGGGCACCGACCAGCCGACCGGGCCGAACCAGGCCGCCAGCTGGTCGGGGTCGGTGAAGGCGCGGTAGACCATCGGGCGGGGTGCGTCGAAGACGCGGGTGATGACGAGATCGGTCATGACGATTCCTCTTTCAGGCGTTTGAGGTGGGCGTCGAGGCGGGTGAAGTTGACGTCCCAGAAGCGGCGGTAGTGCTCCATCCAGGCGGTGGCCTCGCGCAGCGGTTCGGCCTCGAGCCGGCTGGAGCGCCACTGCGCGGAGCGGCTGCGCGAGATGAGGCCCGCCTTCTCCAGCACCTTCAGGTGGCGGGAGATCGCGGGGAGGCTGATGTCGAACGGCTCGGCCAGCTCGGTGACGGTGGCTTCGCCCTCGGCGAGGCGGGCGAGGATGGCGCGGCGGGTCGGGTCGGCGAGTGCCGCGAAGATCTGGCTGAGTCGGTCGATGGCCATTTAACGCTCTCGTTAATTAACGGATGCGTTAAACCTAAAGGGCCACACGGGATGTGTCAAACCTTGGTCGGCAGGCGGCGGTGAAGCTCGGCCAGCAGCACATCCGGGCCCGGGGACATCAGGCCGACGTCGACCAGGTAGGCGTCGCGGCGCATGCGGGGCCGGCGGCCCGGCCCGGAGCCCACCACGGGGAAATCGGGCGCGAGCGGGGTGACGACCAGTTCGGTGAACGGGCCCCGGTGCCGCAGGCCGACGGCGCCGACCCCGGACCACGGGATGTGCACCGGCTTGCGGCCGGTGGCGGCGAAGTCGAGGCCGTGGACCGAGCTGTGCAGCCAGCCGAAGCGGCGCCAGGCCACGAGCAGGATCAGCGCCGAGAAGATCACCGGGACGATCAGGGCCAGTTCGAGGTAGGCGACGATGTCGCCGGCCGCGGGCGGGTCGCCCAGCGCGACCCGGACCAGGACGAACAGGATCAGGCACAGGGTCCAGGCGGCGGCCACGACCCACAGCATCGTCACGTAGACCATGGCCCGGGGCTGGAAGAACGTGACCGTGTCGTCGGCCTGCCCCAGGACCTGGTCGATGTGCGCCACAGCCGCACTATAACTTGAAATTTGGGACATTATGGAGCGTATGCCCGTGATCGTCAGACTGACCGCGGTGGCGCATCCGTGGTTCGCGGACGCGGTCGACCTGTTCGACGACTACCGCCAGCACTACGGGGCCAACCCGGCCCCCGACGCGGTGGCGGCCTGGCTGCGCGACCAGGTGGTGGCCGAGCGCGAGCGGGTCTATCTGGCCGGCGACGAGTCGCGCGCCTTCGGCATCTGCTCGGTCGTGGTCGTGCCGGCCGCGCTCACCCTGCGCACGGTCTGGCTGATCCGCGACCTGTTCGTCGCCGAGGAGATGCGCCGGCACCACGTCGCCCGGGACCTGCTCGACCTGGTCGCCGCGGAGGCCCGGGCGGCCGGCGCGCACCGCCTGGCCCTGCAGACCGACGTCGCCAACGACCGGGCGCTCGCGTTATACGCCAAGTGCGGCTTCGGCACCCTGACCGATGTCGCCCTGCTCGACCGGATTCTCTGACCCGGCCGGCTGGGCCGGGACGGCCGCCCGCACGCGACGGGCGAACGACCTGGTGGCGGTCCACAGCTTGTAGATCAGCAGGAGCTCGAACGCGATCATCAGCGCGGCGGCGACGAGCGTGACCGCGATGACCTGGTTCAGCACCGGGCCGACGATGAAGACGAACATCATGAACTCGATGCCGCTGATCACATGGGCCCGGATGCGGCCACGCAGCAGCAGGTTGCGCATCCGCACGAAGAGCGAGAACCGGTCGCGGAAGTCGCCGTAGACGTCGACGACGACACCCTCGGCACCCTCGGCCGCGAACTCCGCTTCCTCGGCGAAGACGACCGGCTGCGAAGCGCCGGACACCAGCGCCAGCCTGGCCTTCATGTCGGCCTTGACCTTGCCCATCTGCAGGGCGTTCAGATAGCGGAACATGTCGAGGAAGATGACGAGCCCGGCGAGCCAGACATAGGCGAAGTCGTGCGTGCGCTCGTATTGCCCGCCGAACAGGCCCACCGCGCAGGCCAGCACCCGCAGCCGGTCGAAGACGTAGTCGAGCCAGGCCCCGAAGACCGAGCCGGTGCCGTTGAGCCGGGCGATCTTGCCGTCCATGCAGTCGAGCACGAAGCTCAGGTGGAACAGCAGCGCGCCGAGCAGCAGCCCGGCGTAGGAGCCGCGCCAGAAGGCGGCGGCCGAGCCGATCCCGATCACGAAGGCGAACGTGGTCAGCAGGTTGGGCGTGACCGCGCGCCAGGGTGCGACCAGCCAGACCAGGCGGGAGGCCAGGGGGTCGACGAGCCAGACGGTCCACCACGCGTCCCGCCTCTTGTAGGTGCGGGTGCGGATCTCGGCCAGAGCGGGTCGGTGGGCCATGGCAGTCCGATCAGAGACGAGAAGGTGAACACAAGACTGCGCGGAGGATAACGGGGCCCGACAAGTCGCGCTGCCTCGGCCGCCTATATCCGACATATCGCCCAGTGGCCGAACCACGCGGGCACGTGAAACGATCACCGGTGTGGAGGCGAGCCACGTTCAAGCCGAACTCGACGAGATCCTGCTGACCGAACAACAGATCCAGACCCGGGTCGCGGAGTTGGCGGCCGAACTCGGCGCGTCCTACCAGGGCCGCACGCCGGTGCTGGTCGGGGTCCTCAACGGGGCCGCGACGTTCACGGTCGACCTGGCCCGGGCCTACGCCGACCAGGTCGAGCTCACCTGGATGGCGATCCGCTCCTACCGCACCCACAACCCGGCGTCCGGCAGCGTGCGCCTGCTGAAGGACCTCGACGTCGACATCACCGGGCGCGACGTGGTCATCGTCGACGGCGTCGTCGACACCGGGCTGACCATGAACTGGCTGATCGCCAACCTGGCCCAGCGCTCCCCCGCGTCGCTCGCCGTCTGCGCGCTGCTCCGCAAGCCGGAGACGCCGCGCTTCCAGGGCACGAAGACCTATTTCGGATTCGACGTCGGCCCGGGCAACATCGTCGGATACGGCCTCGATTACCAGGGCCGATATCGGAACCTGCGCTGCGCGGCGACGCTTGCGCCACAGACGTACGCGGTGAAATGAGCGCGATCCTTTTCGATTTCTTCGGCACGCTCGTGTCGTATTCACCGAGCCGGGTGGATCAGGGCTATCCGCGCTGTCACCGGTTCCTTCGGGAGCACGGTTCGGCGCTGTCCTACGGCGACTTCCTGGCCGGCCTCGACGCGTGTTTCGCCTCGTTCGACGCGCGCAGCGACATCGACGACCGCGAGTTCTCGATGGGCGAGGTGGCGTCGGCGTTTCTGCGGCAGGCGTCGGTCGGCGGCGACGTGGCGGAATTCGAGCGGCTCTATCTGGCGGAATGGTCGGCCGGGGTCGCGGTGCCGGCCGGGCTGAAACCGCTGTTGACCGAGCTGCGGCAAGATCACCGGCTGGCCGTCGTGTCGAATACGCACAGCTCGGCCATGGTCCCCGACCTGCTGATAGGCGCCGGGATCGCCGACCTGTTCGACGCGGTCGTGCTGTCGGTCGACGTCGGGTGGCGCAAGCCGCACCCGGCCGTCTATGCCACGGCGCTGGCGGCTCTCGGCGTCACGGCCGGAGAGGCGATCTTCGTCGGGGATTCGTATGCGGCCGATTTCGCGGGGCCGGATGCGGCGGGAATCACTGCCTTTCTGATCGACCCGCGGAAAACGGCCGATGTTCCGGCTGAACGGCGGATCGATTCCGTCTTTGATCTCCTCTCCCGGAACCGTATTTCGGGCTGAACGGAACGAACTGGGCGTCGGGCCGGGAGCGGCCGCCGCCGCGGTTGTGGGGCGGAGACGTCGCGTACGTCTGCAATGCCGGACTCCCGGCCGGCCGTGAGGCGCCGCACCCGGCGCGGCCACCGGGTGCCTCGCGGGGGCCGTGCGTAGGCTGTGTGCCATGACTGAGTTCGACGGCCTCCCGGTGCTCCGCTCTCCCGTGGCCATCGCCGCCTTCGAGGGCTGGAATGATGCGGCGGACGCTTCGACCGCGGCCGTGGAACACCTCGAACAGGTGTGGCAGGCCAAGCAGATCTCCACCATCGACCCGGAGGACTTCTACGACTTCCAGGTCAGCCGGCCGACCATCGTCATGGCCGAGGGCGAGACCCGCAAGATCGAGTGGCCGACCACCCGGTTCACCGTGGCCAGCCCGGAGGGCAGCGACCGCGACGTCGTGCTGATCCGCGGCATCGAGCCGAGCATGCGCTGGCGCACCTTCTGCGAGCAGGTCCTGGAGCTCTGCCACAGCCTCGAGGTCAACCGGATCGTGCTGCTCGGCGCCCTGCTCGCCGACGTGCCCTACACCCGGCCCCTGCCGATCAGCGGCTCGGCGACCGACAGCGACGCGGCCGACAAATACAAGGTCGTCCCCACCCGCTATGACGGTCCGACCGGCATCGTCGGCGTGCTCCACGAGGCGGCCGGCCGGGCCGATCTGGAGGCGTTGTCGTTCTGGGTGCACGTGCCGCACTACGCCAACAACCCGCCCTGCCCCAAGGCGACGCTGGCGCTGCTCAGCCGCCTGGAGGACGTGCTCGACCTGCCGGTGCCGATGGCCGACCTGGCCGAGGAGGCCGACGAGTGGGAGAAGCGGGTGCGCGCGGCCGCCGAGCAGGACGCCGAGCTCGGTGAATACGTGCGGGAGCTGGAGGAACGGGTCGGCGACGAGGGCATTCAGCCGCTGACCGGCGACGAGATCGCCTCCGAGTTCGAAAAATACCTGCGGCGCCGGGGCGGGTCGGCCGGCCCGACCGCGGGATCCTGGTAGGCCGGTTCCCGGGGTGTCGCCCCGGGAACTCCCCGTTCGAGGTGCATCCTAGGAACCTATGACCGTTAATCCGGGTGCCGCCGAGTCGCCGCATCGGCAGATCGCGGCCCAGCTGCGCGAACGCATCCGCCGCGGCGACTGGAAGCCGGGCGAGCGGCTGCCGTCGATCCCGTCGCTCGGCGAGTTCTTCGGCGTGGCCAAGCAGACCGTGCAGCGCGCGGTCGACCAGCTGCGGCTCGAGGGCACGCTGATCACCAAGCCGGGCTCGGGCACGTTCGTCCGCGGCACCCGGCGCCGCCTCAACCGCCTGTCCCGCGGCCGCTACGGCGCCTACCGCGGCTACCACGCCGACCTCGCCGCCCGCTACCGCCAGCAGCTGGTCGCGGTCGGCCGGGAGCCGGCGCCGCCCGAGGTGGCGGACGCTTTCGGCGTGCGCGACGGCACCGAGATGCTGGTCCGCCGGCACCTCGTGCGCACCGACGACGCGACGGTCGAGGTGGGCGCGTCCTGGTTCCGGGTCAAGGACGCGAGCGGCACCAGCCTGGAGCGCCTGGAAGCCTTCGGGCGCCCGCTCTACCAGGAGGCCGAGGAGGTGCTGGGCAAGCGTTACACGACGGCGACCGACACGATCAGCGCCCGGCAGCCGAGCCGCGACGAGGCCGAGGTGCTGCAGATCCGCCCGGACACGCCGGTGCTGCACCTGCTGCATGTGGCCTTCGACGAGACCCGCAAGCCGATCGAGGTGGCCCAGGCGACCTGGCCCGGCCCGATGACGACGCTGACCGAGGAATACAAGATTCCCGCGCCGGCGCCCGCTCAGCCCTTCGATCAGGACACGGGACTGTCGCTCGCCTAGGGTCCGTCCGGCCGACCCTGGAGCAGTCTCACGGCGCGGGCGGCGGCTTTTCGCACCCGCTCGTTCTCGTCGGCGAGCAGGGCGGCGAGCGCGGGCTGGGCGGACTCGAGGCGGTACCGCGCCGCGAGCTTCGCGGCCATTTCCCGTACGCGCCAATGCCCGTCACCAAGCGCCTTCCGGACCGCTTTCTCGACGTGTTTCTCGGCTGGGGCCTCGTGCAGGGCCCAGAGAAGCCCGCGCACGCCCCACACGCGGAGCCAGTAGCGCTCCTTCTCGGACTTGTCGAGGAACCGCTCCTGCCCCGGCCCGGCCAGCGCGACGATCAACGCCGGGTCGACATCCGCACCGTCGATCAACCGGATGCAGTCGCCGATCACCGCGTCGGCTCCGCGCTCCCGGCAGACCGCCTCGATGCTCTGCCGGGGTGTCGCACCCCACGTCATCGGGCGATCGTACGTCCTTCCCTGAATACAGCGTCCGCTGTACGTCGGGCCCGTGGCGACACTGACTAACGGACAGGTCCTCGCCGCTTCGGCCACGCCGGCCGACACCCGCATGCGCGACGCCTTCAACAGCCTGCTCGGCTTGGTCCTGGTCGTCGACCCGGCGTGCTCCTGATCCTGATCCGGCGCCTCGACCATCACCGGCAACGTGATCGAGGCCGTCCTCGCCGTGGGGGTCGGCCGCGGCCGCCGACTCGACTTCGGCCTCGACTCGGTCATCGAGGCGGCGTCGGCGCACGCTCTGCCGGCGGGCGCGGCCGCGTCACCTTCGCGTGAACGCCTGGTTCGGCTGGTCGTGGGCCGACCCGGTGGCCGGGCTGGTGGTTGTGGTGCGGGAAGCCCTGCCCATGCGGCACGGCCATGAGGGAGTGACACTCGACCGATGGCGCTCCGAGCCGGTCCGGCAGCGTGGCAATCGCCTGGGACGACACCCCTGAGGCGGCCGGGGCCGACCGCGAAAAGCCACCGGCTTGACCCCCACCGCGACCAGGGCGTGGGCCGAGCCGGCGTCAGCGACTCACGACACTAGGGTGTCGACTGTGGCCATTGACGATGCGGCGCGGGCATTTCTGGTCGAGCACGGAGCGGACGCGATCGAGCATCCCGGCGGCACGCTCTTCGCCCATCTTCTGCGCGTGCGGGAGCGGCTCGGCTCGCTCGGCGCGCCGGCTTTCGTCCAGCTGGCCGGGCTGACTCATGCCGCCTACGGCACCGACGGCTTTGACCGGGTGCTGATCTCGTGGACCCGGCGGGACCTCCTCCGGGCTGTGATCGGCGAGGAGGCCGAGGAGCTCGTCTACCTGTACGGCGCCTGCGACCGTGACCGCACCTGGCCCGAACTGGTGACCGCCCGCACGGTCGCGGACCGCTTCACCGGCCGGGAACTGATGCTCGAACCGGGCCTCGCCGTCCCCTTCGTGGAGCTGACCATTGTCAACGAACTCGACGTGATGGACCACAACCCGGCGATTCTGAGCAGGCACGGAGAATACTTCCGCGAGCTCTTCGCCCGGTGGGAACCGTTGATTTCGCCCGGCTTGGCGGAACAGATCCGGCATTCGGTGGCCGGGTGACGGCTGATCGGGGCGCGACACGGACCGGTTGGTAACGGCCGTACGCCGGGAGCCGGAGGTTAGCGTTTCCGAATGAACAGCAAACTCCTGATTCCGCTGGTGGCGGCCGCTGCGACAACCGGACTGGCCGTGACCGCGGTGCCCGCCGAGGCCGCCACGCCGTCGGTGACGTTCAGCAAGGTTTATGTCAACTCGCCGGGGAGCGACAATCGCAGCAACACAAGCCTCAACGCCGAATGGGTGCTGCTGCGAAACAATACGGCCAAGTCGATTCAGCTCAAGGGCTGGACGGTCCGGGACCGGTCCGCGCACGTCTACACGTTCGGCAGTTTCAGCCTCGGCGGCAAGAAGACCGTGTACGTACACACCGGCAAGGGCACGAACACGAGCGCGAATCGCTACTGGGGTTCCGGCAACTACATCTGGAACAACGACGGCGACGCGGCGACGCTGAGGAACTCGTCGAACGCGACCGTCGACAGCTGCTCGTGGAAGACCGTGTCGGCGTCGGTCAACTGCTGATTCCGGAGAAACAGAAGGCCCGAAGCGCGTTCGCGCTCCGGGCCTGGTGTTTACGTGGGCCGGCCGGGGAATGCAGCCGGCCCGGTAGTGGGGATCTGGTCAGCCCAGGATGCCGCCGCCGAGGAGGCCACCGTCGCCGTTGCCGCTGTTGCCGCTCAGGAGAACGATGCCGTTGTACTCGGAGCCGTTGTTCTGGGAATTCGAGTGGAGCTCGTACCAGCGGTAGTCGTTGCTGTCGCTGTCGAAACGCCAGTCGTTGTTGTTGCAGTGGTGGTTGTGGTGACGGTGGTGGCTGGGGGCAGCCGAGGCGGGTCCCGCGAGAGCGAGGCTCGCGCCGGTGGCCAGGAGGAGGCCAGCGAGGTACAGAACCGGACGACGCATGATTGTTCCTTTCGGACGAAAATCAGATCTCGGAAAGTCTGTCCGTCTCGGCAGGAAAATGCGGCTGTTTCCGGAGATATACCGCCGGAAAGCTCTAAGTTTCTCGAATCTCCTCGAAACCGGGCGAATCCGTCTAGGGTGGCGCGATTCAGAGGCGAACGCCGAGCAGCGCGTCAACGGTCTCAGCCATCAGCGCCGGGGCCGACGGGTCGTCGCCCGCACCGGCCCGGGCGGCGTCGGCCCAGGCGTCGACCACGGCCAGCGCCCGCGGCGTGTCCAGGTCGTCGGCCAGGCTCTCGCGCACCGCGGCCAGCAGCCCGGCCCCCGACGGGCCGGCCGGCGCGGAGGCCGCCGCCCGCCAGTTGGCCAGCCGGTCCTGGCCGGTCTTGAGCACGTCGTCGGTCCACTCCCGGTCGCCGCGGTAGTGCCCGGCCATCAAGCCGAGCCGCACCGCCATCGGGTCGACCCCGTCGCCGCGCAGGCGGGACACGAAGACCAGGTTGCCCTTGGACTTCGACATCTTCTCGCCCTGCAGCCCGATCATGCCGGCGTGCACGTAATGCGCGGCGAACGGCTGCTCGCCGCTGAGCACCTCGGCGTGCGCCGCCGAGCACTCGTGATGCGGGTAGATCAGGTCGCTGCCGCCGCCCTGCACGTCGATCGTGTTGCCGAGCAGGCCGAGCGCGATCGTCGCGCACTCGATGTGCCAGCCGGGGCGTCCGGGGCCGAGGTCGCCACCGTCCCACGCCGGCTCGCCGTCGCGGGCCCCGCGCCAGAGCAGCGGGTCGAGCGGGTCCCGCTTGCCCTCGCGCTCGGGGTCACCGCCGCGCTCGGCCGACAGAACCAGCATCTCGTCGCGGCTGAAACCCGACTCGTAACCGAAGCGGGGGTCGGCGGCGATCGGAAAGTAGACGTCGCCGGTGCCGTCGCCGAGCTGATAGGCCGCGTCCAGGCCGATCAGGGAACGCACGTGCGCGGCGATCGACGGAATCGACTCGACGGCGCCCACATAGTGCGCCGGCGGGATGATGCGCAGCGCCTCCATGTCCTCGCGGAACAGGGCGGTCTCGCGCATCGCGAGCACCACCCAGTCTTCCCCGTCGCGCTGGGCCCGCTCGAGCAGCGGGTCGTCGATGTCGGTGACGTTCTGCACGTAGTTGACCGTGCGCCCCATGTCGCGCCAGATCCGATTGATCAGGTCGAACGAGATCATCGTGGCCGCGTGCCCGAGGTGGGTGGCGTCGTAGGGCGTGATGCCGCAGACATACATGGTCGCGGTCGCGCCGGGCTCACTCGGCTGCGCCGACTTCCGTGCCGTATCGAACAGCCGCGGCGGGGTCGCACCCCAGAAATCGGCTCCATCCGGCAGGGTCGGCACCTCGTGCCCGGTCCACGCGTCCATGGCCAGGAGCCTATCCAGACCCTCCGGCAGAAACTCGGGCGCGTGAGCTAAACCTCAGGTGGGTGCCGGGTCGCTCGCCGGCAACCGTACGCGGGTGAACAGCGCGACAACCGCACCGAGATCGCCCTCGGCCCGGAGCCCGGGTGCCGTCACCCCGTCCTCCCGACCGAGTGCCGCCACGAGGGTCGCCGGATCGGTCGTCACCACCGCCACGGGCGCGTTTCCGGGCCCGGCCGTCACCCGCCCGTCCACAACCGCATAGACCCGCTCCCCCAGCCGCACCTCGACCTCGCCGACCGGCGGCCCGTCCCGCCAGTAGGTGCGCACCGCCAGCATCGCCGACACCGCCGACACCGGCCCGTCCGACGACGCACCCGAGCGCAGCGCCCACGTGCCGAGCGCGGTCAGCACCGGCCCGAGTGCCATTCCGCTCGGGCTCAGCGCGTACACCCAGGCAGCGGCCGGCGGCGGAAGCCGGCGCCGGACCACCAGGCCCGCTCTTTCGAGTTCGCGAAGCCGCTGGGAAAGCACGTTGGGCGAGGCGGACGGCAGGCCCGCCCGGAGGTCGGTGAAGCGCAGCGGCCCGAGCAGCAGCTCCCGCACCACCAGCAGCGCCCACCGCTCGCCGACCAGGTCGAGCCCGAGCGCGATGCCGCAGCCGTCGCCGTAACTCCGGGCCGTCTCCACAGTCTGGTCCTAACTCTGTACCAACCGGTCCTGAAGTGGAACCATAGCCGCCATGATGCTGAAGGAGAAGGTCGCGGTGATCTACGGCGCGGACGGGGCGGTCGGAGCCGCGGTGGCCCGCGCGTTCACCATCGAGGGAGCGCTCGTACAGCTCACCGGCCGCCGGCCCGACGAAACGACGACCGCGACGGTCGACGCCCTGGACGAACGGGCCGTCGACCGGCACATGGCGATGGTGCTCGACCGCTTCGGCCGGGTCGACATCTCGTTCAACCTGATCGGCATCGACCACGTCCAGGGCGTGCCGCTGCTCGACATGCCGGTCGACGACTTCGCGCGCGGCATCAATCAGCGGGCCCGGTCACACTTCATCACCGCACGGGCCGCCGCCCGGGCGATGGTCTCGCGCGGATCAGGGGTGATCCTGGCGCTGACGGCCGCCCCCGACCGCACCGCGATCGGTCAGGCGGGCAGCTTCGGCATCCAGTGCGCGGCGGTCGAGTCGCTCATCCGCACCCTCGCGGTGGAACTCGGCCCGCGCGGCGTGCGGGCGGCCTGCATCCGCTCGGCCGGCTCCCCCGACGCGGCCGGCGTCGACGAGGTCTTCAACCTGCACGCCGGCAACGAGGGCGTCAGCCGCACCGACTACGACCGGGCGAAAGCGCGGGGCACCCTGCTGGGCCGCATGCCGCTGCTGGCGGAGATCGCGCAGATCGCCGTCTTCCTGGCCAGCGACCGGGCAAGCGCCCTGACCGCCACAATCGTCAACGCAACCTGCGGCGAACTGCTCGACTAACTTGGTTTTTAACCTGTGCGGCGCGGGACCGTCGTAGCCGGCATCCGCGACGATCCAGATGTGCGGGTCACCAGGCTGCCACTGTCCGGCGTTGATCAGCCGGGTCACGACCTCGCGCAGCTGAGCGGCGGTGACCGTGGCCGCGTCGTCGCCCGGAATCAGCCGGCGTGCATCCAGCGGCGCCGTCCACGAGCTGCGGCCGGTCTGCAGAGCGGTGACCACGGAATAGGGCCAGCCCGGGACCCCGAAGTGGCTGTCCTTGCCTCGGCCATAGGAGTGACACATCGTCCGGTCCGGGCTGGTGTGGGCCTCCGGACGCAACCAGCAGGTCACGTCCACGGCAAGCACGATCCGCCCGTCCGCGGCCCGCGGCACCGCCACCCCGGCCAGTGCCATGCGCAGCGCCTCGATGTCGATACGACCTCGATTGAGCGCCGCGTACAGCGAGCCGTGACCGCGCCGATGCTCACCGACCAGCGACAACTCCACCAGCGAACGCACGGGTGTATCCCCGCACAACAACGCGTCCGTCAACTCGAACAACGCATCCGCACGAGCGGTCAGACACCGGTGGAACTCCCGCCGGAACCCGGCCAGCCGACCCAGCACACCGGCCAGACCGACATCATGCACACTGATCACAGACAGCCCTTGGTTTGATCTTCTTCCCTAGACAAGAGGAATGATCAATCAAGGGCTGTCCCCATGATCAGCCGGGGTCGATGCCTCACGGCCGCAGGTTAAAACTCAAGCTAAGGCGTGTTTCAGAAGTAGTGCCTGGTCTGAAGGTCACGGCGTGGCGGTGATCGATAACTGAAGAGGTCTCCAGTTTCTGGTTCTGCGACCAAGCAGGAACGTCATACCGCAGACCT
>NZ_JBFBAD010000214.1:0-12174 GCF_040682075.1 Actinoplanes sp. NPDC051411
GCAGCGCCGCCCGGTAGGCCCCGGCGTGGTCACCGGCGGCGGCGAGGTGCCGGGCGGCCTCGGCCGGCGGGGTCAGGTCGGCCAGGCGGGTGTGCAGCTCGGTGCGGGCGGCCGCGTCGAGCAGCCCGGCCGCGGTCTCGGCCAGATAGGTCGAGACGGGCAGCAGCGACCCGTCGGCCGCCGCCGTGACCAGCCCCGCTGCCTGCAGGTCGCCGGCGCCCGGCCCGAGCAGGCCCGCCGCGGCCGGCCGGCCCAGCAGGCCGAGCGCGGCCAGCGCGGTGCGCGCCGGCCGGGGCAGGTCGGCCAGGGCGGTCGCGATCGCGTACGCCACCTGGTCGATGTCGCCGCCCGGCGTGCCCCGGCCGGCCGCCGCGTTGCGGGCCAGCGCGGTGACCGCGAGGGGGTTGCCGCCGGCCCGGTCGGTGACCGCGGTCAGGGCGGCGTCGTCGAGCCGGCCGCCGACGGTGCGCCGGGCCAGTTCCCGGGCGGCCTCGCGGCCCAGCGGCGGGACGCCGATCCAGGCGGCCGCCGCCTCCCGCAGCGCCCGCTCGGCCGCCTCACCGAGCCGGTGCGGGGTGCGCAGGGCGACCAGCACGCGGATCCGGCCGGCCAGGTGCGGCAGGGCGGCCAGGGTCGCCGGGTCGGCGTACTGCAGGTCGTCGAGGACCAGCAGCCCGCCCCGCACCCGCGACCGGACCGCCTCGGCGAGCAGGTGCACGTCGTGGGCCGGCAGCCGGGCCCGCACCGCCCGCGACAACGCGAGCGCGGGCACCGCCGACAGCATCGCCAGGCCCCCGCCGGCGTGCACCGGCCCCGGCACCGCGGCGGTGATCTCCCGCAGCGCGGTGCTGCGGCCGCAGCCGGGCGGCCCGGTCAGCACGACCAGGGCAGGCCCGCGCAGCAGGGTGACCGGGTCGTCTCCGGGCACTGCCGCCACCGGCCCCTCCCCTCCCCGTGTCGGCGCCTGGCACGAACACGGGATCCCGTGCCCGGCGGCGCTCCGTAGGCTGTCCGTCGAGCGGGCACCCCTGCCTGCCGTCGTTTCCCGAAGCCGTCGTTCCCCGCAATCAGGAGGGTGCCGTGCCGACGTCCGCGGTCCGCCCATTGTCGCTGACAGTGTGCACGGCTGACGAGCCGTGGTGACCGGTCCGCTGAGCGCCACCGTGGCGACGCTCTGTGATCAGCTGCGTGGCGAGCTCGGCCCCGACCCCGCTCAACAGGTCGGACAGATCCGCGACCGGCTCGGCGAGCCGCTCCGGGTGGCGATCGCCGGCCGCCTGAAAGCCGGAAAGTCGACACTCGTCAACGCGCTGATCGGCCGCCGGGTCGCCCCGACCGCGGTCGGCGAGTGTACCCGGGTGGTCACCCGGTTCCGCTACGGACCGGCCGACCGTGTCGACGTGGTGTGCCGCGACGGTGACCGCCGGTCGCTGCCGCTCGACGACGACGGCATGATCCCGCAGCGCCTGGGGGTGCCGGCCGGCCGGGTCGCCTACGTCGACGTCACGCTGACCAGTGCGAAGCTGCGCGACCTGACCGTCGTCGACACTCCCGGCCTGGCGTCGACCGACACCGGGGTCAGCGCCCGCGCGCGGGAGGCCGTCGGCACTGCTCCGCAGGCCATCAGTACTGCTCCGCAGGCCATCAGTACTGCTCCGCAGGCCACCGGTACCGCCCCGTTCGACGCCGACATCGACGACGCCTCGGCGGCCGAGGTCGCCGCCGCCGAGGCCGTCGTCTACGTGTTCACCCAGGCCGTACGGGCCGACGACGCCGAGGCCCTGGAGGCGTTCCGGGCCGCGTCGGCGCGCCTGTCGTCGAGCCCGGTCAACGCGATCGGCGTGCTCGGCAAGGTCGACACCCTGGTCGCCGGGGCCGCCGACCCGTGGCCGGTCGCCGGCCCGCTGGCCGCTCAGCAGGCGCAGCTGCTCGGGCGGACGGTCAGCGACGTCGTACCGGTCGCCGGGCTGCTCGCCGAGACCGCCGAGGCGGGCCGGCTCACCGGCGCCGACGGCGCCGCCCTGCGCGAACTGGCCCGGCTGCCCGCCGGCCGGCTGCGACTGCTGCTCGCCTCGGCCGACCTGTTCCGCACCCGGCCCGGCCCGCTCGGCGCCGAGCAGCGCGAACGCCTGCTCGACCGGCTCGACCTGTACGGCATCGGTTTCGCCCTCGCCCAGTACGCCGCCGAACCGGGCCTGCCGACCGCGGAACTCGTCCGCCGCCTGGAAGCCGCCTCCGGCCTGCCCCGCCTGCGCAACACCCTCGACGAGACGTTCCGCTGGCGCTCGGACGCGATCAAGGCCGGCTGGGCCCTGTCGCGGCTCGACCGGCTGGCCGGCCGGGTCCGTGACCCCCGCGACCGCGACCGGCTGCGCGACACCGTGCAGCGGCTGCTGCGCGACCCCGCCTACCACCGGCTGCGCCTGCTCGACGCCGCCCAGCGCGTCGCCACCGGCGACGTGCCGATGCCCGCCGACTGGGAGGCCGAACTGACCCGCCTGGCCACTTCCGACGACCCCCGCTGGATCCTGCGCCTGCCGGCCGCCGGCCCGGCCGAACTCGCCGCCGCGGCCACCGCGGCGGCCAACCGGTGGCGGGTGTACGCGGTCGCCGGCGCCGGCCCGGCCCAGTCCCGCGTCGCGCAGGTCGCGCACCGCGGCTTCCAGCTGCTCGCCCAGCAGATCCGCGGGCCGGTGACCCGATGACCGACCTCACCACCGTCCTCGACGCCGCGGTCCGCGACACCCTGGCCTACGTGTGCACCGCCGACCCGGACGCCGGCGCCGAACTGGCCGACCTGCGGCGCCGGCATCTGGTCCGCCCGTCGCTGGTCGTCGTCGGCGAGACCAAGCGCGGCAAGAGCTCCCTGATCAACGCGCTGCTCGGGGTGCCCGGCCTGTCCCCGGTCGACGCGGCCGTCGCCACCGCCACCTACCTGCAGTTCGTGCCCGGCCCGCGGCCCGCCGCCCGGGCCTGGGCCCCCGGCGCGGGCGAACCGGCCGAGATCACCGACCTGGCGGCGTGGGCGACCGGCCGGCAGCGGGCCCGCCGCATCGAGGTCACCCACCCGGCGCCGCTGCTGCGGTACCTGAGCCTGCTCGACACCCCGGGCGTCGGCGGCCTCGACCCGGCCCACACCGCCGTCGCGCTCGACGCCGTCGACAAGGCCACCGCGCTGCTGTTCGTCGCCGACGCCTCGGCCCCGCTGTCGAGGCCCGAACTCGACTTCCTCGCCACCGCCAGCGACCGCGTCGACGCCGTCGTGTTCGCCCTCACCAAGATCGACGCGTACCCGGGGTGGCGCCACATCCTCGACGACAACCGCGCCCTGCTGCAGGCGCACGCGCCGCGCTTCGCGCGGGCGCCCTGGTTCCCGGTCTCCGCCTCCCTGGCCGAGCTGGCCGTCGCGGCTCCGGCCGCCGACCAGGGCGCCCTGGTCGAGGCGTCCCGGATCGCCGAGCTGCAGCACGCCCTGGTCGCCCTGGCCGGCCACGGCCACCAGCTGCAACTGGCCAACGTGCTGCGGGCCGCCCGCGGCGAGCTGGCCCGGCTCTGCTCCGCCGCCGGACAGCGGCTGCGGGCCGCCGAGGCCGACCCGGCCCGGCAGGCCGCCGCCCGCGCCGAACGCGCCGCCCTGGCCGCCCGCAAACGCACCGAGTCCCGGCAGTGGACCCTGCTGCTCAGCAGCGAGACCCAGCGGGCCCGGGTCGAGACCGTCGGCGCGCTGCGCACCCGCATCGCCGCGCTGCAGCAGGACTTCGCCGCCCGCATCGACACCGGCCGCGGCGACACCCTGACCGGCCTGCCCGACGCCCTCGACACCGAACTGCAGGCCGTCGCGGTCCGGCTGTCCGAACAGCTGCAGATCACCTTCCAGCAGGTCGGCGAGAAGGTCCTGGCCGAAGTGTTCACGCTGGCCGAACGGGAGGACATGATCGGCCGGCTCAACGCCACCCTGCGGCACACCCTGGCCGCGCGGCCCCCGCGCGACGGCTCCGGTGAGAACCTGCTCATCGCCCTGTCGGCCGGCGGCATCGCGTTCATGGCCGGCCGCGGCGCCATCCTCGGCGCCTCCGTCCTCGCCGTCGGCGGCCTGCTGGTCCCGGTCGCCGGCATCGGTTTGGGACTGGCCGCCGGCGGATACGTCCTGTGGCGCCGCCGCGTGCAGACCGACCGGCAACAGGCCCGCACCTGGCTGCGCGACATCCTCGCCGAAGTACGCGCTGCCCTGGCCGACGAGATCGCCAACCGCTTCACCGACCTGCAGTACGCCCTCAACACCGCCGTCGACGACGCCGTCGAACGCCGGCTGCGCGACCTCGACGCCCACATCGCCGAGATCGACGCCGCCGCCGCCGAGGACGCCGCCGGCCGCGCCCGCCGCCGGGCCGCCGCCCAGCAGGAACTCGACACCGCCCGGGCCCGTCTGCGCGCCGCCGACGACGCGCTCGCCCGGGCCCGCACCCTGACCCCCGGCGAGCCCACCGAGGAGACACGATGACCGACCACCACGACTTCGGCGACCACCACTTCGACGAGGACTACCCGCCGCCGGACTACCACCACGACGACCAGCCGCAGTTCGAGGAGCCCGAGCACTTCGACCACTTCGACGACTTCGGGCACGAGCTCCACACCGAGGTGCCGGACGAGATCGCGCACCACGTGCCGACGACCGAGGACGTCCACGTCGTCGACGACCAGGTCCACCACGACACGGCGCCCGGCGACGACCCGGCCCCGGCCGACGTGTTCCCGCCCCCGGTCGACGTCGGTGATCTGCCCGAGCCCGTCGACGGCTTCCCCTGGACCGACGCGGCCACCCTGGGCAGCCCCGACCTGGGCAACGCGGACCTGGGCGGCCACGACGCCACGCTGCCGGTCGACCCGCACGAGCTCGCCGAATACGCCGGCACCGAGATCCCGCCCGGCGCCGACCCGTGGACCGTCCTGGCCGACAGCGACGACCCCGCCACCAGCGCCCTCGCCCGGTTCTGGCACGACCCGGCCTCCTGAGTACGCGGCCCCTGGGAAACGGTCGCACCCACCTGGCATAGTGACCGGCGCCATCGATCGACGACCGGGAGCAACCGCCATGGCCGCCAGCCAGACCCAGCTCGAACCGCCCGCGGCCGGCCGCCGGGAACGCACCGGGTGGTACTTCTACGACTGGGCCAACAGCGCCTTCCAGACCACCGTCATCACCGTCTTCCTCGGCCCCATGCTCTCCGCGGTCGCGAAACAGGCCGCCGGCTGCCCGCTCGGCGCCGACAGCTGCCACGGCACCGTCCACCCGCTCGGCATCCCGGTCGCCGCCGGCAGCTACTTCCCCTACCTGGTGTCCCTGTCGGTGCTGCTCACCGTTGTCGTGCTGCCCGTGATGGGCGCCGTCGCCGACCGCGTCCCGAAGAAGAAGCCGCTGCTCGCCGCGACCGCCTTCACCGGCAGCGTCGCCACCGTCGCGATGGCCTTCGTCACCGGCGACCGCTACCTGCTCGGCGGCCTGCTCTTCCTGATCGCCAGCATCGCCTACAGCGCGTCCATCGTCATCTACAACTCGTTCCTGCCCCGCCTCGCCGGCCCCGACGACCGCGACCGCGTCTCCAGCCGCGGCTGGGCGGTCGGCTACCTCGGCGGCGGCCTCCTGCTCGCGATCAACCTGGTCGCCGTCAGCTTCTTCTCCATCGAGGGCAACGACCTGCGCACGCTCGACATCGCCCGCTGGTGCATCGTCAGCGCCGGCGTCTGGTGGGCCGTGTTCACCCTGGTCCCGCTGACCGCGCTGCACGAGCACCCCGGCGCCTCCACGGTCCGGGAAGAGCGCGGCAGCCTGCTGACCGACGGGTTCAAGCAGCTCGGCCGCACCCTGCGCGGGCTGCGGGCGTACCCGCTGACCCTGTTCTTCCTGCTCGCCTACCTGATCTACAACGACGGCATCCAGACCGTCATCGCGCTGGCCAGCACGTTCGGCACCGAGGAACTGCACCTCGCCCAGTCCACGCTGATCGTCACGATCCTCATCGTGCAGTTCCTGGCCTTCGGCGGCGCCCTGCTGCTCGGCCGGATGGCGGCCAGCATCGGCGCCCGCAACACGGTCCTGTTCAGCCTGCTGCTGTGGCTCGGCGTCGTCGTCGCCGCCTACTGGCTGCCCGACCGCCGCGCGGTCCCGTTCATGGTCCTCGGCGCCGGCATCGGCATCGTGCTCGGCGGCAGCCAGGCCCTCTCCCGGAGCCTGTTCGCGCAGCTCATCCCGGCCGGCCGGGAAGGCGAATACTACGGCTTCTACGAGATCAGCTCCGGCGGCACCAGCTGGATCGGCCCGCTGTTCTTCGGCCTGATCTTCCAGCTCACCGACAGCTACCGCCTCGGCATCATCTCGCTGGTCGTCTTCTTCGTCGTCGGCGGCGTCCTGCTCGCCCTCGTTCCCATCCGCCGCGCCGTCACCGCCGCCGGCAACACACCCCCCAGACTGATCTGATGGACCTCACCGTCGACCACCGGGCGGCCACGCCGCCCTACGAACAGATCCGGCTGGGCATCGCCACGCTCGCCGCGGACGGCACGCTGGCCGCCGGGTTCCGGCTCCCTCCCGTACGCGCGCTGGCCGCCGACCTCGGCGTCGCCGTCAACACCGTCGCCCGCGCCTACCGGGAGCTGGAACAGGCCGGCCTCGTCGAGACCCGGGGCCGGGCCGGCACCGTCGTCACCGCCCGCGCCACCGGCACCTCCGTGCGGGCCCAGAACGCCGCCCGGGCCTACGCCGCCACCATCCGCGCCCTCGGCGTCCCGACCGAGACCGCGCTCGCCCTCGTCGAGGCCGCCCTGGGTTGACGATTGTGGACCGACCGGGAAACGTAGGCCCCGACCCGCTTGCTGTCCGTAGGGATGTGATGACGATGCGCCGAGTCCTCGTGGTGGGCGCCGGCCAGTCCGGCCTCCAGCTCACCCTCAGCCTCCTCGCCGAGGAGGACTACGAGGTCACCCTCATCACCGCCCGCACCGCCGACGACATCCGCGACGGCGCCCCGATGAGCACCCAGGGCATGTTCCAGCAGGCCCTGGAGACTGAGCGCGCGTACGGCCTCAACCTGTGGGACGACACCGCCCCGATGTACGACGGCCTGCACATCACCCTGTCCGCCCCGCCCGGACAACTGGCCCTGGCCATCAACGCGCCGCTCGACTTCCCCGGGCAGAGCGTCGACCAGCGCCTCAAGATGGCCACCTGGCTCGAGCTGGCCGAATCCCGCGGGGCCACCGTCATCCACCGGGCGGTGTCCGCCGCCGACCTCGACCGGCACACCAGCAGCGGCGAATACGACCTGGTCGTGGTCGCCGCCGGCAAGGGCGACCTGGTCCCGCTGTTCGACCGCGACGCCACCCGCTCGCCGTACACGGCGCCGCAGCGGGCGCTCGCCTTCGCCTACGTCAAGCCGCTGGAACCCGACCCGGACTGGCCCACCCCGCACATCGGCTTCAACGCCGTGCCCGGCATCGGCGAACTGTTCGTCATCCCCGCCCTCACCCGCACCGGCCCCTGCGACATCCTGTTCTGGGAGGCCGTGCCCGGCGGCCCGGCCGACGTCTTCACCCCCGGCATGGACCCGGCCGACCAGCTCGCCCGCACCCTCGAACTCGCCGCCCGCTACGTGCCCTGGGTGCACGAGCGGGCCGAGAAGGCGGAGCTCACCGACGCCCGGGCCACCCTGGCCGGCCGCCTCACCCCCACCGTCCGCCGGCCGGTCGCCCACCTGCCCGGCGGCGGCATCGCCCTCGGCATGGCCGACGTCGTGGTGCTCAACGACCCGATCACCGGCCAGGGCAGCAACACCGCCGCCAAATGCTCGGCCGCCTACCTCGCCGCCATTCTCGGCCGCGGCGAGCGGCCCTTCGACGAGCAGTGGATGACGGCCACGTTCGAGGACTTCTGGGCCACCACCGCCCGGGCCGTCACCGACTGGACCAACGCCATGCTGCAGCCGCTGCCCGAGCACGTGCAGATGCTTCTCGGCACCGCCGCCGGCAACCCGGCCGTCGCCCGCCGCTTCGCCAACGGCTTCAGCGACCCGACCGACTTCGACGACTGGTTCATGAGCCCGCAGGCCGCCCAGAACTACCTCGAGACCCTCTGACGGGACGCGCGTAGCGCCGCGGCCCCGCTCCGTTTTCGCACGATTGTCGCTCTCCGGCACTTGCGGGGGCGTCGGCGCGCTTGCCAACATCAATTGTTGTCGTTGCGTCACCGACCGATCACGGAGGAACATCGTGAAGTACGTCAAGCTGGGCTCGACCGGCCTGGACGTGTCGCGGATCTGCTTCGGTGCCCTGAGTTTCGGCGCGCCCGGCCAGGGCGTCCACGGCTGGACCCTGGACCTCGACGAGGCCCGGCCGATGCTGCTGCGGGCCCTGGAGTCCGGCGTGAACTTCCTGGACACCGCCAATGTGTACTCGGCCGGCAGCAGCGAGCAGATCGTCGGGCAGATCCTGCGCGACTACGGCCACCGCGAAGAGATCGTGCTGGCGACCAAGGTTCACGGGCGGACGCGGCCCGGGCCCAACGGCGTGGGACTGTCCCGCAAGGCGATCATGGCCGAGATCGACAACAGCCTGCGCCGGCTCGGCACCGACTACGTCGACCTCTACCAGATCCACCGGTGGGACCCGGCGACCCCGATCGAGACCACCATGGAGGCGCTGCACGACGTGGTGAAGGCGGGCAAGGCGCTGCACATCGGCGCGTCCTCGATGTGGGCCTGGCAGTTCGCCAAGGCCCAGCACATCGCCGAGCGCAACGGCTGGACCCCGTTCACCACCATGCAGAACCACTACAACCTGATCTACCGCGAAGAGGAGCGGGAGATGCTGCCGCTCTGCGCCGACCAGGGCGTCGGCGTCATCCCGTGGAGCCCCCTGGCCCGGGGCCGGCTCACCCGGGAGTGGGACACCGTCAGCGCCCGCAGCGAGACCGACGAGTTCGGCAAGATCCTCTACCGTGACACCGACCGCGAGATCGTCGGCCGGCTCGGGCAACTGGCCGCCAAACGGCAGCTGCCGATGGCACAGCTCGCGCTGGCCTGGCTGCTGTCCAAGCCGGAGGTCACCTCCCCGATCGTCGGCGCCACCAAGCCGCACCATCTCGACGACGCCATCGCCGCGCTGGACGTGGAACTCGACGAGGAAGAGATCAACTACCTCGAAGAGCCGTACCAGCCGCACCCCGTCGCCGGGCACCCGATCACCCAGCTGCCGGGCCAGCACTGAGCGGTCCGGCAGCCGTTGTCCGGGGCGGCTCAGCCCTGCCGCATGACCGGCTCGTCCAGGGCCGCCGGGAACCGGGCCAGCAGGCCCGCCAGCTCGGCGGCCAGATCCCGGGCGTCCGCGGCGCCGAGCTGGTCGCCGCGGTAGGCGACCAGCCCGATCAGCCGGCCGTCGCGCTGCGCCATCGTCACCGTCAGGCCGAACTTGGCGTTGTCGCTGCGCAGCGCGTCGTTCAACACCGGTGTCAGCGGTGCCCCGCCCAGCACGGCGGCGTGGTCGTCGAGCAGGTTCATGTTCAGCGTGACGTTGACGTACGGGGTGTGCCCGAACCGCCGGACCGGATTGAGCCGGGCGATCACGTCGTCGAACTGGGCGGACTGGTGCTCCAGCGCGCCCAGCGCCGCGCCGCGCATCCGCAGCAGGGCGTCCCGGACGGTGCTGTCCGCGGTCACCCGCGAGCGCAGCACCGCGGTGTTCAGGCACGGGCCGAGCAGGCGGGCGAACCGGGGCTGGTCCCGGTTCGCCGTCGGCGAGCCGAAGGTGACGTCGTCCAGGCCGGTCCGGCGGTGCAGGGTCACCGCCAGCGCGGAGGCGGCCACCATGAACCAGCTGACGCCGTGCCGGGACTGCACCGCGCGCAGCGAGTCCAGCAGGTCCGCCGGCAACGGGATCCGGAACGCCCCGTTCGGCTCCGGCCGCGCCGGCGCGGGCAGCGGCGTGTCCGGGGAGGCGCCGTCCAAGGTGGAGGCCCAGTAGTCCAGGTCGGTGGTGCAGGCCTCGCTGTCGCGCTGCTCCCGCTGGTAGGCGGCGAATTCCCGGTACTGCACGACCGGTCGCGGCCGGTCCGCGGCGCTGTAGTGGCGGTCCAGCTCCGCGAGCAGGACCGGGATCGACTCCCCGTCGATCACCAGGTGGTGCAGGCAGAACAGCAGCACCTGGTGGTCGTCGCCGAGGTCGCCGAGGGCGGCCCGCAACAGCTGCCCGGACCCGAGATCGAACGGCCGGCGCAGGGCGGCCTCGAGCCAGGCCGTCATGCCGTCGGGGGCGGTGCGCAGGTCGAGCGGTTCCACCGCCGGCACCCACGGTTCCCGCAGCCGCACCGACAGCCCGGTGTCGTCGTCGACGAACCGGGTCCGCAGGATCTCGTTCTCGGCCACCAGCCGGCCCAGCGCCTCGCGCAGCCGGGCGGGGTCCAGCCGGCCCGCCACCCGCCAGGCGAGCGGCACGTGGTTGCGCACGCCCGGATCGATCAGCTCGGCCAGCCAGATCCGCTGCTGGAAGGCGGTCATCGCCAGCGGGACCTCGGCGGGGGCGGCCTCCGCCCGCGGTGCCGCCGGTGCCGCCAGCCCGAGGACGTGCGCGGTGAAATCGTCCAGCCGGGAGTGCTCGAACAGCGTCCGGATCGGGATCCGCACCCCGAACCGCTCGCCGGCCGCACCCACCAGGGCGCCGGCCATCACGGAATGCCCGCCCAGGGTGAAGAACGAGTCGTCCGGCTTGATCCCCTCCTGCTTGAGCACCTGTTCCCACACGGCGGCCATCCGGCGTAGCTGCGGCCCGGTCGCCTGACCGGCGGACAGCGCCATACCCGGCACGGAGTCCATGAGCGTGGTGTCTCCTCATCTCGTGGTGTGAGAGACCTGCGCACGCGGCCCGGCCCGGAGATCTCGGCCGGGGTGCGCCGTGCGGTCGATGCTACCGCCGCTCCGGCGGCGCCTGAACCGGGAAAACCGGCCACCACAGTGGACGGCGGCGGTCGGTGCGGCCGCCCTGACGTTCGACAGGATGACGCGGCCGCGCGACTGTGGTCGGATCGAATTCCGGTGAGCGTCGCACCCGCGGGGGGACTGAGGATGTCGGACGACGGCCTGTTGCACACCCGGGTTCTCGGCCGGCCGGGGGCGGCCCCGGCCTGGCTCGACAGCGCCGGGCGGCCGCTGACCTACCGGGAGCTGATCGAGCGGTCGGGGCGGCTCGCGAGGCGCCTGGCCGGCGCGGGAGCCGGCCCGGGCGAGCGGGTCGCGCTGTTCCTGGAGCGCGGGGCCGACATGGCGGTCGCCGTGCTCGGTGTGCTGCGGGCCGGTGCGGCGTTCGTGCCGCTCGGCCTGCAGGAGCCTCCCGCGCGGCGCGCGCTGATGCTGGCCGACTGCGCGCCGGCGGTGGCGCTGGTGCACGACGCGACGGCGGCCCGGTTCCGGCACGACGGTGTCCGCACGCTCGGCGTCGACGGGACCGGCGAGGCCGAGGGCGAACCGGCCGCCGCCACCCCGGACGATCCCGCGTACGTCGTCTACACCTCCGGATCCTCCGGCGCCCCCAAGGGCGTGGTCGTCGAGCACCGTAACCTCACGCCGCACCTGGACTGGCTCGCCGGGCGGCTGCCGCTCGGGCCGGGCGACCGGCTGCTGCAGGTGGCGCCGTACACGTTCGACGCCTCGCTGACCGACTTCCTCTGGCCGCTGCGGGCGGGCGCCACCGTGGTCTCCCTCGCCGAGGGCGATCATCTGGACCCGCTCGCCATCGCCACCGCCCTGGTCAGGCACGAGATCACCGCGGTCCGGCTGCCCCCGGCGACGCTGGCGTTGCTGCTTGATGAGCCGCAGTTCCGCAACGCCACCGGCCTGCGGTACCTGATCAGCGGCGGGGACCGGCTGCCCACCGCGGTGGCCCGCCGGGTCGCCGGGCTGCTGCCCGGCGTGCGGCTGTTCAACCGGTACGGGCCGACCGAGGCGGCCGTAGCGGTCACCTACCACGAGTTCGACGCCGGCCCGGACACCGGCCCGGAGGTGCCGATCGGCCGCGCCGTCACCGGGGCCGAGCTGGAGGTCTCGCCGGACGGGGAGTTGCTGATCGGCGGCGCCTGCGTGGCGCGCGGCTACCTCGGCGACGCCGCGCTCACGGCGCGGCGTTTCGTCC
>NZ_JBFBAD010000215.1:0-12084 GCF_040682075.1 Actinoplanes sp. NPDC051411
ATTCGCTCTGAATCCGTCGGCGTACCTGTGCGTAGGTGCCCTGCACAGGGGGTGTACGCGGCTGGGATTGTCCGGCGGAAACGGCCGCGGCCCGGATAATATTGCCCCGGCCCGCTGAGGTGTTCCGTTGGATCAGTGGGTGGTGCGGTCGATCAGTAGTCGGCGACCGTGAACGTCGAGCCGCTCGAGATGATGGTCGGCAGGAAGTCCGGGTCCTGGATGTTGGCATACGGCGCGCCGTTGTTGACCACGGTGATGGTGTAGGTGCCATTGGTCACCGGAACCGACGGCGTGATGGAGACGTCAGTCGCCGTGGCCTGAGCCGTCGCGGTCGGCGTGGCGCTCAGCGTGATGGTCGCGCCGTCGGCGCTGACCGCCGTGACCGTGGTGTTGGCCGGCAGCGTCAGGTTGGCGGCCGAGGTGACGATGCGGCCGACCGCGGCCTGCGAGACCGGCGGGCTGACCGCGGTGAGCTTGTTCGACGTGGTCGAGCCGGTCGCGCTGGCGAGGAGCAGCGGGCCACCGATGCTGGTGCTGGCGAGAGCGGGGTTGTTGGTGTAGCCCGCGTTCGCCGACAGGGTGGCGCTGGTCGGGCTCTGCACCGAGGCGATGGTCGTGTTCGCCGGGAAGGTGCTGTTGGTGTCACCCGAGTTGTTGATCGGCAGACCGACATCGGCCTGGGTGAAGCTCGCGTTCGCCGAGGTGATCGTCTTCGAGCCGCTCGTGGTCACCACGGCCGCGGTGCGAGCCACCGGCCCGACGACAAGCGCGGCGCTCGTGTCGAAGGTGTGGTTGAGCGGGAGGCTGCACAGCAGCTCGGTGTCGGCGATGACGAGCACGTTGATGCACTCGGTCTTCTCCGGGTTGGTCTTGACGCCGGTCGTGCTGGTGCTCGCACCGGTCGCGTTGTACGCGCCGCTGGTCAGGTAGACGTGCGCCGTTCCCGAGTCGGGCGTGTTGCCGTTCGTGGTGTCGAACGTGAAGTTGGCGAAGCCGACGCCGAGAATGTCGAGGTCGGCGGAGCCGTTGGTGTTCGGCGCGGTGTTCGGCGAGATGGTGATGCCGTTGGTGTAGTTGAACATGCTCGCCTTGGTGGTGGTGCCGGCCAGGTTGTTGACCGTGCCACCGGGCGTCGTGACCGTCAGCGTGAAGGGGCCGCCCGGCGCGTGGGCCGGGGTGATGGCCGTGAAGCTGCCGCCACCGCCCGCGACGTTGATGTTGGTCAGCGGAAGGCCGTCCAGGGTGGCGGTGGTGTTGTTCGGGGCGGCCGTCGTGTTGGCCACGAAGCCGCTACCGGTCACCGTGATCGTCGTGCCACCCTGCGCCGGGCCGCTCACCGGGATGAGGCCGTTGACCGCGGCGATCGTGGGCGGCGTGCCGACGGTGTACGACGAGCCGGCGATCAGCAGGGCGCCGGAGTTGGCGGTCGCGTAGGAGCAGACCGCGTACTTCGTGTTCACCACGCTGAGGCCGGTCGGGACCACGATGGCCAGCTTCGAGGGGCCGAGCAGCTTGAGGTTCGGCGAGCCGCTGACCACCATCGTCGCGGAGGGTGCGACCGTCGGGTAGGTTGCGGGGCAGCTGGCCGTGGCCGTGCCCACCGGCGCCACGAAGAGCACGGCCGACGTGCTGGTGAAGGCCGTGGGGTTAGGCGTGGTCGGGTTGGTCGCGAGCGTCGCCACGATGGTGTTGCCGCCATTGACCGGACCGGTCGACTGGCTGAGCGCCAGCGTGCCCGCGACGGCGAAGGCGGGGCTTGCCGTGGCCGCGGCGAAGAGCGCGGTGGCAGCGCTCGTCGCGAGACCGGCGCGGACGAGCCGTCGCCGGGTGGTGTTGGTCTTGGACTTACTCATGCGGGGTCCTCCTACGGTCATGACAGACCGCTGGTCGGGGTTTTGGTGGGCCCGCGCATGAAAAGCGGCTGGCGGGCCATCTCGCCGGAAGCGTAACCAAACGTGAGGAAGCAATTGCATAGAGTCATGAAGACCGTTGGATTGTTACCCGCCGGAATCCTTGCTTCGCGCGAAGTCCCGCGAATCGCCGGCCTGTTCCCGCCGACTGTGTTAAGGGACCCCGCCGCCGGTCACCGCCGGAACAGGGACCGGTAGACCTTGGCCGATGCGGGATTACGCCGGCAGCCCGCGCTCGTATCGAAAAGGCTCGACTGCACGCCGCCCGCGTCGCAATTCGTGAAGTAGGCCTCATAGGCCAGATCGGGGGCGTGGGCGGCGAACCAGGCGTGCATCCACGTGACGAAGTCCGGGTTCTCGCGTTTGGCGTCCCCGGTCGGGACCACGCCCCATTCGCCGACCGAGAACGGCTTGTGGTGGGCCTTCGCGAAGGCGAGCAGCCAGTTCAGGCCCTCCGCGCGCCCGGCCGTACGGTCGAAGGCCGCCTTCGTCGCCGACCAGGGATAGTGGTCGTAGTTGTCGATGCCGATGATGTCGACGAACGCGTCACCCGGATAGCAATTCGTGCTGACGCCGCCGCAGATCCCGCGAGGCGTGTGATGGGCGTTGATCGTCCAGTCGAGGAGCACTTTCGGATTCGTCGCCCGAATCGCCGTCGCCGCATGCCGGAAACAACCGATGTAGACGGCCGGATCGGTTCCGCGCCAGGCCATCGTGGACTCGTTGAATTCCCAGCCCAGACGCACGATCGAATCGGCCCGGCCGGTGGTGTCCATCAGGGTGCCGAATGCGCGCCAGAGCGTGTCGAACCGACCGGCCGCGCAACCCGCCATGTCGCTCTCGCCGCCGTTCGGGACCAGGCCCTGCGATACGACGAGTGGGCCCGGAAACGTGGCGAAATTGTCGAACGTCCAGGCGGTTCCGCCGGTCATCTCGGGATAGGAAATGCGGTCGGTATAGGTGTGGGCGATGCCGCACGGGCGGCCGCGGGCGGTGCAGAACGCCTCGACGTGGGCGGCGTCGAGAACCGGGTCGCCGTTGACGCCGGAGAGGCCGTTCGCGCCCGGCCAGGTGCCGGCGGCGCGCGGCCGGGCGATCAGCGCGCGCGCCGAGGGAGCCGCCGGCACCGAGGTGGAGGCGGACGGCGACGGCGCGGGCGACGGTGCGGGGGAGGAGCACGCTGCGGCCAGAACCAGTGGTGCCGCGGCCAGCAGGGCGCCGGCCCGTCGCCACATCACGTCGTTGCCCTCCCGGATCTCACCGTTTCGCCCGATTTTGTCACGGGCTTGGCCGGCGTGACGTCCGGAGCTCGGTTCCCGGCTTCGCCGAGAGCACCGGCTCGACCCGGACGCGGTCGGCGCGGCGGAGAACGAAGCCGCCACGGCGGCCTTCGCGCGGCCGGCCCGGCTTTTCGCGGAACGCGGCGGCACCGATCCGGGTACGCCGCGGGCCGTGTACCGGACCGGCCGACGAGTCGCGCCGGATGACCTGGCCGGCCTGTCCGCGGTGGACGGAAGCCGGGCGCTGCTCAAGGTGCCGCGAAGCCCCGGGCGACAACGACCTCATGGAGCACGCGACCGATCCGCACATCCTCTTCGGAGCGGTCGGCGACGCCACGTGCGACCGGTTTCGCTTTCGAGCGGACAACCGGAGGGACGACGACCCGGCCCCGATCATCCTCGAAGGCGGGGGCGAGAAACGCGATTCCTGCGAGCTGGCGATGTATTTCATCGCCCGGCACCCCGCGCTCGACTCGGTCACCCAGCGTGGCCGAGCGGCTGTGAAGACGGCCTGCCGGCGACGCGCGGGCGCCGGCCGGCCGCGCACAGGCCGCGCACAACGGCGTCACCGGGGACGGCCGGCACCACACCTTCGCCCGGTTCGGGTCGGGCACGCCGCGCGGCGTGCCCACCCACCTGACCCGGTTCGTGGTCGTCGATCCGGGGGCGCTCGCTGTTCGGACAGAGGGTGCGAATCGTGGACTCCGGCTACACCGAACGGCTGCTCGCCGAGGGCCCTGCGTGTTCCAGGGGCGCGCAGGGGGTGCCGCTCGACGAATGGCGCGGATGGCATCCGCGCACGACGTGGTCGACGACGACCTTCGACAATGTGTCGGCGCTGGGCCCGTGGTTTCGCCGAATGGGGGTCGTGCGGATCTGCACGGCGTGGGCCCGTCCGTGGCCGAGGACGCGGCGTTCGATCTGCCGGAGGCGCACCGCGGGACCGGGGAATGGCAGGGCTCGTTCCGGGTCGGGCACTTCGACGCGGTGACCCATCGCTCCGCGGTCGAGGTTGCCGGCGGGGTGGACGGCCTCGCGGTGACCCATTTGGACGTTCCGGCGCGGTGCCCGGCGCTGCTGGTCGGCACGTCGTATGAGGTGGACGGGCGGAACTGGGAGCGGATCGCGCGCCTGGGTGCGGTCCGCCGCCGCGCGGACTGGGCGGGGAGATCGCGGATCTGCCCGGGGCGCCGGTTCTGATGGAGTCGCCCGAGCCGCGGTTGGCCGACAAAAGGATCGCGGCGAGGCCGGCCCGGCGAAATGTGATTCGTGGACCGGTATGGAGAAGTGAGCTGGTCCGCCGTCGAAAAGGTCCGATCTCTGGTCGGCGTACCGGGCTGGTGCGGGAGCCGGTCAAGTGGGGCCGGGAACTGTGACCAAATCGCTTAATGATCATGGTGTGCCCTGTAAGACTTGCCATCGGACAACTGCGGCGCCCAGTTCAACGGCGCCGCTTCGGCTGAGGGAGGGCGGCACGGCGAGGTCGTCGTTCCGCTGGTCCGATTCGCTGGGAACACAGGGCCCCGCGCTACTCATTCGGTGGTGGATCTCTGCGCTTTGTTCGACCGGGTGCGATCGATTCGGCAGTGACCGGCGCACTCACACGGGCTTTCAAGCATTGACGTTAATGGATCAGTAGCCAAGCCGGAGCGATTGCCCGGCGGCAATGTGGAGGATTCTTGATGAGTACAAAACCCAGGGCTCTCGCGCACCGTGGAGCTCAGGCACTGACCGCGGCCGCCGTGGTCGCCGGTGGACTGGTTCTCGCCACCCCCGCCCACGCGACTCTGCCGCTGCCGACGATCACCAGCGTCTCCGTCGCGGGCTCACCCGCGAACAAGGTGGTCAGCACGGGAACCAGTATCGAGATCACCGGTACCGGCTTTACCGGGATGGTCGACAACGCGGCCGACTCGGGCTGCAACACCGCCGCGGTCGCGTATCCGGCCGCGGGCTCGAGCTGCTCTCAGGTGCGATTCCTCGGCGCCCTGGCGAATGCCACCACCGGGTTCACGCTGGCGACGCGGTACAGCGTCATCTCCGACACCAAGATCATCGCCTCGGTGCCGTCAATTGCCCCGGGCAGTGGTGCTCTGGCGGGCAACCCGGCCCTGGGCACCGGATCCGTCAAGGTCCAGGTGGTGAACACCTCGGCCACGGGGACCTCCAGCGGGATCAGCGCCTCAGCCGCCAGTGAGGTCTTCTATCGCGCCCCGCTGGTCGCGAACTACGTCGGCACCGTTTCGGCGAACCCGGCCGGCGGCGGCAACCTCGTCGTCCCCGTCACCGGCCTTCCGTCCGGGAGCACCTCGGCCTCGTTCCTGCTCGAGAAAGTCACCGGTTACGTCTACAGCGTGGTATCGGGTTCTCCGACCATCGCATCCACGGCGGTGACCTGGAATGACGCCAACAGTGTCAACCTCACCGTGCCGCCCGGCTCGCCGGCCGGAGACTTCATCGGCATCATGGTGGTCCACGACGGCATCGCCGGAACCGCGGACGTGAACGCGCTGAAATATCCGGCGATCATCACCAAGGTCCAGTCCTGCTCGGGCACGGTGGCCACCGCCGTGGACACCTGGGTCACCGCGATCAACGCATCGGCCGGCACCCAGTCCGGCACCCTGCCCGACTGCACCGGGGGTGCGAATGTGTCGGGCACTGCCGCCGATGTGAACTACATCAAGATCACCGGAAAGGGCTTCACCGGCGGGACCGGCTGGAATGTCGACGGAACCGCCGGCGCCACCGGCGGAGTGACCGAGGTCTGCGGTGTGGCTTCGGACACCGTTGCCTACTGCAAGCTCACCGTCGCGACCGCTCCGGCCGACGGAATCTCGGCGGTGTCGTTCGCGCCGGCCGCGGTCGGATCCAGTTCCGCGCCGACCCTCATCCCTACCGGGGGAGCGATCTTAATCTGGAACACGCTGATCTAGCGCACTGAGAACCTCACGGCCGGATGCCCGGAGTCCACCAGGACCCCGGGCATCCGTGCGTGTTGCCGGCGCCGGGCCTTCCTCAGTAGCCGATGAAGTCCGTAGCCGATGAAGTCCGTAGCCGACGAAATCAGTAGCCGATGAAGACGGCGTGGCCGATCGTCGAGTCGCCGGCCGACAGCAGGAAATCGGCCAGGTCGTGGCGGGAGATCGAGTTGGCGCCCGGGGTGCCGTGGTCCAGCGACGTGCGGTAGGGGCGGTGGGTGCCGTTGTTGAGCCAGCCCGGGCGCACGATCGTCCAGTCGAGACCGCTGCCCGTGACCGCGGCGTCGGTGCGCGCGTAGTCGTCGAGTTGGCCGGACATGAAGGTGCGGATCAGCGGCTTGACCACCGCCCTGGTCACGAAGCCGTCGGCGGCGTCGGGGAGGTGGCCGGCCGACGTGACGACCACGAGGCGGCGGCGGCCGGTCGCCCGCATCGCGGCCACGATCGCCTCGGCGCCACGGGCCCGCACGGGGATCTTGGCGTTCGGCTTGGCGCCCAGCGCGGAAACGACACGGTCGGCGCCGGCCACGGCCGGTTCCAGGGCGGCCGGGTCGAAGACGTCAGCGGTCAGAGTCGTGAGGTTGCCGCCCTGGATCGGCAGGCGCGCCGGGTCACGAACCACCGCGGTGACCGAGTGGCCGGCGTCGAGTGCCTGCTGGACGAGTTGGCGACCGGTGCCGCCGGTCGCGCCGAAGACCGTGATCCGCATGGGCGGGGAGCCTACTGGGCCGGGGGCCTCAAGCCGTCATGCGGTGGGGAATGAGAACGCGCCGGGCAATCGACAAACGGAAACGTTAGGAATGCCTAACCTATTGATGGTGATTCGTGGTGTCGTTTCTGGCGAACGGGGAAATGGTTTATCGTCGACGGGTAAACGAAGCGGGGAACCCAAGGAGCATCGCATGACGCAGATGATGGAAATGCCGCGTGTGCAGACCTGCACCGTGACCGGTTGCGGCTACAACCATGACGGCTGCACCGCGTTCGCGATCACGATCGGCAAGTCGAGCTCGGAGTGCGACACGTTCGTCGACAGCTCCGAGAAGGGCGGGATGGGCCAGGCGATCGCGCAGGTCGGGGCCTGTAAGAGGGCGGACTGCAAGCACAACGCCGACCTCGAGTGCCACGCGACGGCCATCGTCGTCGGGCTTTCCGGCGACACCGCCGACTGCCTCACCTACGAGCACCAGTAACACGGATTCTTTCGCGCCCGTCGTCGCTTCTCGCCGCGACGGGCGTCGCCATTCCGTCGACTATTCGGTAAGGGTGGGCCCGCGTGGTCGGCAAAGGCGGCCGGCGATCTTTGTTGCGGTTGTCGACGGGGTCGCCGCGTACATCTGGAAACCGCAACCCCCCGGTGGGGCGCAAGAGGCAAACGGGGTCTCGCTAGGCTCGGTCCGGATCGGACCGACCGAGGAGGGCCATCGTGCGCCTTGTTTACCGGATTCTCGCCATGCTGATCGCCGCCGGCGTGGTGGTGCAGACGGCGGCGATCGCCTTCGCACTGTTCGACATCGAGAAGAAGACCGACGACGGCCAGTTCTACTCGAAGGACACCCACAACGGCGGTGTCGCGCTGCACAGCGTGCTCGGCGAGATGGTCATCCCGGTCATCGCGCTGCTCCTGCTGATCGTGTCGTTCTTCGCGGCCATCCCGGGCGGCGTCAAATGGGCGGCGATCACGTTCGGCGTCCTGGTGCTGCAGATCGTCCTCGCTTTCGGGGGCGACGCGCTGCCGGCGATCGGCGTGCTGCACGCGATCAACGCGTTCGCCCTGGCCGCGGTCGCCTCGATCGCGATGCGCAAGGCCCGCCTGGCCGAGTCGCCGGCGCCCGCGGCCGCCGCCTGACCGTGCGCCGCTCGCTCAAGGTCGCGGTCGCCTCAGCCGCGACCCTCGCCGTGCTGGGCCCGATCGGCTGGTTCTGGCAGGCCAGCCGGGTTCCGGCGACCTACGACATGGCGGAGATGGGTTACGCCGACTTCGGCGGTGGTCCGGCAAGCGGTCATCATCACGCTTCCGGCGGTACGAGCGTTGCCTCGCTCACCAGCCCGTCGGGTGTCGCGCCCGACGTCGCCGTGACGTTGACGGCGCGCCGGGACGGGAGCCGTTACACGCTGAACGGGCAGACGCCGGGGCCGGTGATCCACGCCGTGCGCGGCCAGCTGGTGCAGGTCACGCTGGTCAACGCGAACGTGCCCGACGGGGTGACCCTGCACTGGCACGGCGTCGACGTGCCCAACGCGGAAGACGGCGTCGCCGGGGTCACGCAGGACGCGATCGGGCCGGGGCGCAGCTTCGTGTACCGGTTCGTGGTGCCGGACGCGGGCACGTACTGGTATCACTCGCATCAGGTGTCGGACGCGCAGGTGCGGGGCGGGCTGTTCGGGGCCCTGGTCGTCAGCGGGGATGCGGTCGCGTCCGATGTCGACCAGGTGCTGGCCGTGCACACGTTCGACGGGCGGCGGACCCTCAACGGCGTGCCCGGTGTGTCGTCACTGTCGGCGGCACCGGGACGCGTGGTGCGGGCTCGGCTGATCAACACCGATTCGGGGCCGTTGCGGGCCTGGGTTTCCGGGGTTTCGTCGTTCCGGGTCGCGGCGGTCGACGGGCGCGCGGTCGTGGGTCCGTCGGACATTTCGGCAAAGTCGGTTCTGGTGACCGCGGGCGGCCGGGTTGATCTCCTGTTCGCGGCGCCCGGCCGCGTCGATGTGGGCGCCGGGGCGGCTCTGGCGTCGGCCGGGCTCGCCGCCGGCGTTCAACCGCCGGCCACCCTCGACCTGCTGACCTACGGCACGCCGGCGCCGCTCGGGTTCGACCCGGCCGCGGCCACCCGCAACTTCGACTACCGGATCGGGCGGCGCATCGGCTTCCTCGACGGCAAGCCCGGCCTGTGGTGGACGATCAACGGGCACGAGTTCCCGGACGTGCCGATGTTCATGGTCAGCACCGGCGACATCGTGCGGATGACGATCTCCAACTCGAGCGGCGAAGTGCACCCGATGCACCTGCACGGGCACCACGCGGTCGTGCTCAGCCGCAACGGGGCCGCCGCGACCGGCAGCCCGTGGTGGTTCGACTCACTCGACGTGGGCGACGGCGACACCTACGTGATCGCGTTCGTGGCCGACAACCCGGGCATCTGGGTCGACCACTGCCACAACCTGAAACACGCCGCCGACGGGTTGATCGCGCATCTGGCCTATACGGACGTGACCACGCCCTACCGCGTCGGCGGTCCCTCCCACAACCGGCTGTCTTAGAGATACATCCCGGTCGAGGGCGCCGGCTTCGGGACGGTCACGGGTTCGGCGCCGGTCTTCAACGCGTACAGCTCGGCCAGCGTGGCCCCACCGGGGCCGATGCCCCGCGAGGTGCCCAGCCAGGCGACCGCCTCGGTGTAGGAGAGCCGGCCCACCTCGATGCTGGCCAGGCAGCGACCCGGCCGGACCACCGCTGGGTGCAGGGTCGCCAACTCCTCGTTGGTCGTGATCGCGATGAGCGCGTTGCGGCCCTGACCGAGCAGCCCGTCGGTGAGGTTGAGCAGCCGCGACAGCGACTGGCCGGCGCTCGCCTTGGCCTCGCCGCTGATCAGCTCGTCGCAGTCCTCCAGCATCAGCAGGCGCCAGCGCGGCTCGTCGTCGTCGCCGCTGCCCAGCGCCACGCTCATGAGGTAGGCCGGGTCGCTGAACAGGCGCTCCGGGTCGAGCACGCAGTCGACCTGGCACCAGTCACGCCACTGCTGGGCGAGCGCCCGCAGCGCCGTCGTCTTGCCGGTGCCCGGCTCACCGTGCAGAAGCAGCAGGCGGCCGTTGACCACGGAGCCGTCGAGCTCCATCAGCCGCTCGAGCGTGGCCCCGACCGGCCCCGAATAATTCCCACTGATCTTGGCCCAGGGCGCTGCGTCGATCTCCCGCTGCACCCGCCGCGGTCCATGCGGACCAAAATGCCAAAACCCGATCGGTACGCTGTCGGACGCCGGCTCAGGCTCCTCGACGGCGTGCAGCGTGGCCGTCTCGAGCACCGACTCGGCCAGCTCGGCACTGATCGCGGTGACGGTCACGCGCGCCCGGCGGCTCTGCAGCCAGCGGGTCACGTGCAGCGTCCAGCCGTCGCCGACACTGAGCCGCCCGTGCGAATCCTCCTCGACCGCGTCCCGCACCAGCCGGGCGTCGTCGGTGGTCAAAGCGGCATCGGCCCGCACATTTTCCAGATATCTGGTGCGGCCGAACGGCTCCCGCCCGGTCGTGAACGCGTCCAGCGCGAGAAGATCGACAATGTCCACCAGCCGGTCACCGTCATCGACCGACGCGGACAGCGGCAGAATGGCCTCGGCCCGCTCATCACCGGCCCGGTCGTCCCCCACCCGAGCCGCGGGCTCCCCCGAGCGGCCGGCATGCCGGTCAACAGACTGGTGGGGCGTACGCATGCTCCCATGATCGGCCATCGATGCCCGGGCGGCACCCGGTTTTCGGTCAGTTGGTTCGATCGGGCGCGTCAGCGTTCCGTCCCCCTTGAGCGTGCCTGGTCCTGTTTTGAGCGTGCCTGGTCCTGCTTTGAGCGTGCCGTTCTGCCGTCAGCTTGCCGCCGTGGTCAGCTTTCCGTTTTCAGCTTGCGGCCCGGGTTCAGCTTGCGGCCCGGGTTCAGCTTGCGATCGTGGTGAGCTTGTCGGTGTCGTCAGCTTGCGCCCGGGTTGAGCTTGCGGTCGTGGTGAGCTTGTCGGTGTCGTCAGCTTGCGTCCCGGTCGGCTTGCCGTTCGTCGGTCAGCGGCCCACGGTGAGCATTTCGCCGGTGAGCATTTCGCCCGCTCAGCATTTCGCCCGCTCAGCTTTCCGTGCGGGTCAACTTGAAGATCGGAATCAATCGGTCGGTCTTGAGCTGGTATTCGGCATAGTTGGGAAACGCTTCGACCGCCCGCTCCCACCACCGCGCCCGCTCGTCGCCGTCGAGCTCGCGGGCGTCATAGTCATGCTTCTCAGCGCCGTCCTGCAGCTCGACGCGCGGGTGGTTGCGCAGGTTGTAAACCCAGACCGGATTTTCGGGCGCGCCACCCCGCGAGGCGACCACAAGGTATTCACCATCGTGCTCGACCCGCATCAGCGCCGTCTTGCGCAGCTTCCCAGACTTGGCGCCGACACTGGTGAGCACGATGACCGGCAGCCCCCGAAGCTCACCGGCGACGGTGCCGCCCGACTGCTCATACTGCTCGGCCTGCTCCCGGGCCCAATCCGAAGTGCTGGGCGCATATTCACCGCTGAGTGGCATTACCCAAGTCTAGGCACGCCCGACCGAACCCGGCCGCGCCTCACCCTTCGGGCACTCCGCGCGCTCGCTCACCGGCGGGGTCCCGCTCACCGGGGGCACCGGTCACGCCCGCTAGGCCGCTCGGCCGGCGCGCGCCTGCCGGGGCTGCTCGGTCGAGGCCGCGGCCGCCGGTCGCGTGCCGCTCGGTTAACACGCGCCGATCACGCTCGCGCGAGCCGTTGGCTCCCGCCGTGCCCGTGCCCGCCGTGCGCGCCCGGTTGTGTCCGCGCTCGGTTGTGCGCGCGCTCGGTTGTGCGCGCCCAGCGGCGCCCGCGCCCAGCGGCGCCCGCGCCCAGCGGCGGCGCCCGCGCCCAGCGGCGCCCGCGCCCAGCGGCGCCCGCGCCCAGCGGCGCCCGCGCTCGGGCGGCGCCCACTCCCGCTGTGCCGTGTCGGCCAGGCCCGTGCTGGCCGTGCTCGTGCGTCCGTGCCTGCGGTGCAGTGCTGGCCGGCCCGTGCTGGCCGGCCCCGTGCGTCCGTGCCTGCGGTGCCGCGTCGGCCGCGCACGTGCGGCCGAGCGGGCGGCACAGGGCGGCCCCCGGCACGGCCGGGGGGCGGCCGGGCGCGGCGCGCTCGCGGCGCGCGATGGCGGGCCGGGGTGGTCGGCGGGGGCG
>NZ_JBFBAD010000216.1:0-367 GCF_040682075.1 Actinoplanes sp. NPDC051411
GCCTCCCTCTTCTCGGGGGGGCGCCCCCGGGGGTCCCCCCCGGGGCGCCCCCCGCTTCTCTTTGCGGCCGCTCTTTTTGTTGCCGCTCTCTTGCTGCCGCTCTCTTGCTGCCGCTCTCTGGCTACCGCTCTCTGGCTACCGCTCTCTGGCTACCGCTCTCTGGCTACCGCTTTTGTTGTCGTTTTCGTTGTCGCTTCGCCTGCCGTTCCCGTTGCCGCTTCGGCGGGCGCTCCCACTGCCACTCAGGCGGCCGTTCCCGCTGCCGCTTCGATGCCGTTCCCGCTGCCGCTTAGCGTGCGTTCCCGCTGCCGCTTCGGCGGCCGTTTTCGCCGCTGCCTTGGCTGCCGTTCCCGCTGCCGCCTCGGCA